>JANXPB010000237.1 GCA_025357545.1 Holophagaceae bacterium | reverse complement strand
CTGAAGCTCCAGTCCTGCCCAAGGAAGCCCTAGGCTGCCTTGGGTTTTTCTTTACCCGGGGCAGCCTGCCCTTTCTCGAGGTCCTCGATGCGATCTTCCCTTGCGCTCCGGCTCATCGCTTCTGCGGGAATGGCTTCGGCCCTTTTCGCCCAGGAGGCCGCCAAGTCCGTCGAAAACGAACCGCTGGCTGGCCATGCCCGCCAATTCCTGCAGGCCCGGGTCTTCGAACTGGGTCTGGATGCCTCCCACGATTTCGCCCTGAAGTCCGTCCATCAGGATGATCTGGGCGAAGACCACATCCGCGTGGACCAGTTCTTTCAGGGTGTGAAGGTGTTCGGGGGCGAGGCCATCGTCCACATGCGCAACGGCGAGGTGCGGGACACGACCGATGCCCTGGTGCGCGACATCCGGCTGAACCCGATGCCGACGCTGGCAGCCTCGGAAGCCTTGGCGGTGGCAAACGAAGCCCTGGCCCCCAACGGCCCCTACGCCACGGACCCCACCGCGGAGCTGGTCTTCGCGAAGATCCAGCGGGAAGCCCGCGTCGAGCGCAACCAGGCTTGGGCGGACGAGGACGGAGGAGCAGCCCTGGCGCCCCGGGCCATCTCGGCGCGGCCCACTCGCATGGCCCTGGTCTACCACGTCCACACGGAGCTGGAGAATGGCGGGGACGAGACCCGCCACACGGACTACCTCATCGACGCCCACTCCGGTGAAGTGCTGCAGATGTGGGACACGCTTCACACCACTGCCGCCACGGGCACGGGCAAATCCCAGTACAGCGGCACAGTGAGCCTCAGCACCAATTCCATCACCGGGGGCTACGAACTGCGGGACAACGTGCGCAGCATGCAGTTCACCACCCGCAACCTGAACCATGCCACCAGCGGCACCGGCAGCATCTACACCGATGCCGACAACACCTGGGGCGACAGCGCGAACTACGTCGAAGGGTCCAGCACCACCGCCGCCAATGGCCAGACCGCGGGCGTCGACGCGCACTTCGGCACCATGAAGACCTTTGACATGTACAAGAATGTGTTCGGGCGGAACGGCATCAACGGCGCGGGCAAGGCCACCTACAACCGGGTGCACTACTCCAATTCCTATGACAACGCCTTCTGGTCCGACAGCTGCTTCTGCATGACCTACGGCGACGGGAGCAGCTTCAAGACCCTCACGGCCATCGACGTGGCGGGCCACGAGATGACCCACGGCGTGACGGCCAACAGCGCGGGCCTGAACTACAGCGGCGAGTCCGGCGGCCTGAACGAGTCCATGTCGGACATCTTCGGCACCATGACCGAGTTCTACGCCAAGGGCGGCGGCACCACGTCCATCCCCACCAGCGGCGGCAACTGGACCATCGGCGAGCAGCTCGCCTCCACGCCCCTGCGCTACATGTACAAGCCGAGCCTGGACGGTGCCTCGCGGGATGCCTGGTCCAGCAGCCTCGGTGGCCTGGACGTGCACTACTCCAGCGGCCCCATGAACCGCTGCTTTTATTTCCTGAGCCAGGGCTCCAGCTCCAGCAGCTCCAGCAACTTCTACAGCTCCTACCTGCCGGGCGGCATGACGGGCATCGGCAACACCGCCGCCGCCAAGATCCTCTACCGGGCCCTGACGGTCTACATGACCAGCACCACCAACTATGCATCGGCAAAGACCGCCTGCCTGAATGCCGCCACGGATCTCTACGGCGCCACCTCGGCCCAGCACACTGCCGTCACCAATGCCTTCAAGGCCATCAACCGCTGAGTCCATTTCCACCAGCGTGAAACGGGCCCCCAGCCATTCGGGGGCCCGTTTTGCGTCGGGCATGGCGGCCTGCCGGGCCTGCTAGCTAAGCGAAGCCAGGGCCTGATCCGTGGTCTGGATGGCCGCGAATTCGCTGCGCAGCTCCGCGAGGCCCACGCGGTGCATGGTGGCCGCGGGAATCACGCTGCCGTCGCCGTCCTTGAAGTCGAAGGTGGCGCAGGCATCGGACACCACCGTGGCGCGGAACCCGAGATTCCCGGCCATGCGGGCGGTGGTGGAGACGCAGTGGTTGGTGATGAAGCCAGCGATGACGAGGCCCTCGATGCCCTGGCCGCGCAGGTTGGCTTCCAGATCCGTGCCGATGAAAGCGCTGTTCGTGTGCTTGGCATACAGCGGCTCCCCGGCCAGTGGTGTGGCTTCGGGCTTGAGGGCATTGCCCGGAGCTTCGGCCCGCAAGGTGGAGTTCGGCTCCAGACTGTCGTGCTTCACATGGATGACGGGGCGCCCGGACGTACGGAAGGCCTCCAGTAGGCGCGCGATGTTCGATTCAGCCTCGGGGTTGTTGCGGGGTCCCCAGGAGGGGTTGTCGAAGGCCTGTTGCACATCGATGAGAAGCAGGGCGATGGTCATGGCAGCATCTCCAAAAGTTGGAAGGTGGTGAGTGGGGTCGCGAATTCCTTGGCTAGCACCGCCAGTTCCGCGGCATGCAGGGTTTCAGGTTCCATCCCGCCGTGGGTGAAGGCTGCGCAGGCGTCCTCGGCGACCAGGACCCGGAAACCCAGATCACCGGCCCAGCGGGCGGTGCAGCCCACGGCGAAGGGCGTGGAGAACCCCGCCAGGATCAGAGTGTCGATTCCATCGCGCCGCAGCCGGGCTTCCAGGTCGGTGCCCGCGAAGGCGCAGACGCCGTGCTTGGGCACGATCCATTCGCCGGGGCGGGGCTCCGCATAGGGTTTGAACGCGTGGCCTGGCTGGCCAGGCCGCAGGGAGGAACTCGCTTCCGTCGAATCATGGCGGATGTGGACCACCGGCAGGCCCCGCTGCCGGAAGGTCGCCAATAACTCGGCGATGCGGCCGTCGGCGCCGGGATTGTTCCATCGGCCCCAGGCTGGATCCTCCAACCCTTGCTGGACGTCGATAAGGAGCAGGGCGCGGCTCACGGGATCGCCTGCAGTTCTTGCCAATGCTCGGCGTCGTGTTCGACCATGCGGATCGGCAGATCCCCGAGGCGCACGGGCCCGACGCCGGCTTGGATGCCGTCACGGAGCCAGGCGTCGGGGGGCAGGGCCTCGAAGAGCTGGATCAATTCATGCCGAGCCGCATGGAACCATTGCAGGGCTTCCAGCGGATCCTTGCGGAGGTAGTTCCGTTCCCGCGCCACGGTGGTGCCATCGAAATCCACCAGCTCTGGCGAGGCCTCGTCCAGCAGCCGGCGGGCCCGCAGGGCGTAACCCTCCGCCTCGAGATCCGCCAGATGCCACAGGTGCTCCACCGGCGCGAAGGACCCGGGGGAAGGACGGCGGCGCAGGCATTCATCGGAGCGGCTGGAGAGCCAGGCCTCAAGCCGGACCGGAAAAGCCTCGAGCTCCAGGAACAGCGCTCTCATGCGGGGTCCTCCACTGCCATGGCGGTGTTGGGCCTCAGCTGAACCACCGCCACGCCGACAAGGATGATGGCCATGCCCAAGGCCATGCGAGCATTGAAGGGCTCCTTCAGGAAGGCGCTGCCCAGTAGCACGGCCACCACCGGATTCAGATAGGCGTAGGTGCCCATCTTGGCGGGGCTCCAGACCTTGGCGATGTAGATGTATGCGGTGTAGCCCACCACGGAGCCGAAGACCACCAGGTAGAGCAGGGCCGAGAGCGAGCGGATCGAGAGGGGGGCATGGGTGTAGCCGCCAGTGGCGAGGGCGATGAGATGACAGAGCGCCGCGGCCGCGAGCATTTCGATGCCCACGTTGGTCATGAGCCCGCCGCCCTGCACATAGCGCCGGCCGTGGATGGTGCCATAGGCCCAGAGATTCACCGCCAATAGCAGGATGCCCACACCGCGCAGGTCCACCGACCCTTCGAGCGGATTGGTGAGGATGGCGACACCGGCGAGCCCCAGCCCAAGCCCCAGCCAAGTGCGCCCGCTGACCCGCTCCTGGCTCCAGAGCGCCAACCCCAAGGGCACCAGCGCGCTGAGGATCGCCGCCACGCCGCTGCTCAGGAAGGTCTCGGACACCGCCACCAGGGAATTGGCGCCCGCCAGCAGGAAAGCGCCCACCAGGGCCAGGTGCGGGAGGTTCCGCCGGGTCGGGAGCGCCTCGCCCTTCATGCGTCCGATGGCCAGCGCCAAGCCCGCGCCCAGGCTGAAGCGCAGTGCCATGAGCCCGTAGGGCGTGAAGCCTTCGATGCCCAGCGCGATGGCGAAGTAGGTGGAGCCCCAGACCAGGGCTACCGTGGCGTAGGCGATCCAGGCGAGCACGCTTTCTCCTCAATAAGTTTCAGCGAGCGGCGCCGTGGACGCATTGGATTCCGGCCGGGGCTTCAGCTGCACCAGCGCCACGCCTGCCAGGATCACGAGCATGCCCAGGACCATGCGAGCTCCGAAGGGTTCGTGCAGGAAGATGCCCCCGAGCAGCAGCGCCACCACGGGGTTGATGTAGGTGTAGGTGCCCATCTTGGCGGGGCTCCAGACCCGGGCCAAATAGATGTAGGCGGTGAAGGCGATCAAGGAGCCGAAGAGGCCGAGATACCCCACCGAGAGCGCCGCTTTCAGGGTCAGCGCGTGATGCAGGTAGCCACCGCTGAGGGGCGCGATGAGGTGGCCCATGGCCGCCGCTGTGAGCATCTCGATGCCCACCTGCTTGAGATAGGCCTGCCCGTGGATGTGACGCTTGCCGTGGAGCGTGCCGAACGACCAGATCATGGTGGCCAACAGCAGCGCGCCCACGCCCCCGAGATGGACGTTGCCTGCCAGGGGATTCGTCAGCACACCCACTCCGACCAGACCCAGGAGCAGGCCCGCCCAGACCCGGGTGCTCAGATCCTCGCGGCTGAAGAGCGCCAGAAAGACCGGCACCAGTGCGCAGAGGATGGCCGCCATGCCGCTGCTGACGTGTTCCTCGGACCAGGTGACCAGGGCATTGGAACCGCCCAGCAGGAGGGCGCCCACGAGCATCAAATGAGGCAGTTCGGACTTCCGCAGACTTGGCTCCTTGCGCAGGAAACCCAGGGCCACCGCCAGCAGCCCGCCGATGGTGAAGCGCGCGGCCACCATGCCGTAGGGCGTGAAGGATTCGAGGCCCAGGGCGATGGCGAAGTAGGTGGAACCCCAGACGATGGCGCAGGTGAGGTAGGCGAGGAGCGGCATGGCTTCAATCCTTCAATTCAAATTCAATTCAATCGGGTCTTCGGATCAGTCTGGGTGCTGGCCCTCTCCACCTTGGCGACGCGCAGCGCATAGTCCGCGTACCACTTTTCCTTGCCGAGTCGCTGGGCGGCGGCGTGTTCGAGGTAGGTCTTCCAGGCCCGGATCGACTCCTCGTCCTTCCAATAGCTGACGGTGATGCCCAGGCCGTTTTGGTCCCTGGTGCTATCGACACCGAGAAAGCCAAGCTCCCGTTCCGCCAATTCCACCATGCGGTCCGCCATGGGCCCGTAGCCCTCGTCGATGGCCGTGCGCAGACTCGTGAAGATCACAGCGTAGTAGGGGGGCGCGGGCGTGGCCGAGAGGCGTGCGGAAGGGGAGGTCATTTCCGGGCCGCCTTCCGGATATGGACCTCGGCTGGGAAGGGGCTCGGGCCGGGCTTCTGGAAGTGGGTCTGGAGCACCACCGTGGTGCGGGTCGTGACCTGGGGGCCCAAGGCGCGGATGCGGCGCAGGCGCTCGCTCATGCCTAGGGGGGTGTCCGCCACGACCTTCAACAGCAGGCAGTCCTCGCCGGCCACCGTGTGGGCTTCCAGCACGTCTGGTTCGAGTTCGATGGCCCGCCAGAATTTCTGCTCCAGGGCCTCGTCGTTGTTGGCGCGGTAGCGCACCGCCACGAAGGCCACCACGGGCTTCAAGGCCGCCGCGGGGCTGACCCGCGCCGAATAACCCTCGATGATGTTGCTCTCCTCGAGGCGCTTCACGCGGTCGATGACCGTCGGGCGGCTGACACCGAGCCGCTCGGCCAATTCCGCGTGGCTGATGCGACCCTCGGCTTGCAGGGTCTCCACCAGGCGGCGGTTCAGGTCATCGTCCATGAGAGGCTTGAGCATGGCTTCCTCGGAAAGTAAAAAGATGAACCGGATGAGTAAGCGTGCAAGCAAAATGATAAATCAGTTAGCGAAATGTAAAATTTTTGTTTCCATTGCTGCAACCCTGCTCCTGGCCACGTCCTTGGGCTGCCGCTCACCCCTGATCCATCTGCAGCCGCTGGCGACGCCGGGGTTGGAGGTGGTGGTGAGGGCCGAGGACCACACCCGGAATCTGAAGCGGCTGCGCGCCGTGGCCCCCGGGGAGGCCAATGCCGGGCCCGCCCGGGCCGAAGCCCTGGAAGGCCACCGGGCCTGGTTGGAAGCCGAGTTCCGCGCTGAAGCCCGCGCTCGGGGTTTGAGCCTGGGCCCTGGCTCGGACCTGTGCCTGGAACTCACCCTCACCAGCCTGGGCGAGGTGCGCGCCCGCTACATCATCTACGGCATCCTGGGGGGTGTGGCCTGGGGCATCGGGACCGGCCTGATCGCCCATGACCCTCGGCTGGCCATCGGCCTGGGCCTTTACGAATTGGTAGAAGAGAGTGCTTTTTGGATCGCCGGGTCGGCCATCTTCGGGGCTTACAGCGCGCCGGTGGTCCTGGAAGCCGGGCTGTTCCGCAGGACCGAGCCCAAGGCGGTGTGGCGGGAGAGCTACTACGTGCTCAACGGCCGCAAGCTCACCAAAGGCCTTCCGGCGGCCTCGGGCCAGGACCGCAGCACCCAATTGCACGCCAGCCTGCGCGTCGCTCTCGACAAGCTGTTCAAGGATCTGGAAGCCTGGCCGGGGTTCCCGAACCATGCGGGTCCGCCGCGGCCCTTCGCCCCTGCGCTACCCTGATTCCGGAGCAGCCCCATGGACTTCGCGCAGCCCTTCACCGAGCATAGTTTCTTCCTGATCGCGGGGCCCTGCGTCATCGAGTCCCGGGCCCACGCCCATCTCATGTCCGCGCAGCTGCGGGACATCGCCGAGGATCGAGGCATTCCCTTCATCTACAAGAGCAGCTTCGACAAGGCCAACCGCACCTCCAAGGACAGCTACCGCGGCGTGGAGATGGCCGAGGGCCTCGACATCCTCACCGAGGTCCGCCAGAAGCTGGGCGTGCCGGTGCTGACCGATGTGCATGAGAGCCACCAGTGCGAGCCCGTGGCCGCCGCCGTGGACGTGCTGCAGATCCCCGCCTTCCTCTGCCGGCAGACGGACTTGCTGGTGGCCGCCGCCAAAACTGGCCGCACCGTGAATGTGAAGAAAGGGCAGTTCCTGGCACCTTGGGACCTCAAGAATGCCGTGGACAAGATGCGCAGCGTGGAAGGCCATGGGGACATCTGGGTCACCGAGCGCGGCACCACGTTTGGCTACGGCAATCTGGTGGTGGATTTTCAGAGCTTTCCACACCTCCGTAAAACGGGCTGCCCCGTGATCTTTGATGCCACCCACAGCGTGCAGAAACCCGGCGCCCTGGGCGACAAGACCGGCGGCGCGCGGGAGATGATCCCGGCCCTCTCCCGGGCCGCCGCGACGGCGGTGGACGGCTTCTTCTTCGAGGTGCACGACTGCCCCGAAAAAGCCCTCAGCGACGGCCCCAACGCCATGCGTCTGGAGGACTTCGGACCTCTGCTGGATCAGCTCCTCGCCATCTGGAGAGCGGGCAGGAGCGCGGCCATCAGGGATGCGGCGGGGAAGGGATAACCCTCCGGCTTTGCAAATGCCAATTTGGTTGGATCTGCACCCTGGATGAGGATGCCTGTACTCTGAGGGCTTGGAATGCTGAACTTATTTCCTTGGTGGAACTAGCTC
This sequence comes from Holophagaceae bacterium, assembly GCA_025357545.1. GTDB lineage: Bacteria > Acidobacteriota > Holophagae > Holophagales > Holophagaceae > JANXPB01. The sequence goes on along the minus strand of JANXPB010000237.1, from coordinate 2,841 downwards.
GGGCTTGCCTACTTTTTTGGGAACTGCCTGAACTGGTTCATCACGTGTGAGATTTGAAAGCACAAGCGGCAAGATCTTCTCCCCTGGACCCACGAATAGATCCCCCGCGCCTTCAGATTGTAGAAACATCAGTACCTTGTTTTTTGAACCACGGGAATCTGGATTTTCCCTACACAAGCTCTTCACCCGGTCAAGGGACTCGGTACGCATGGTTTTAGCTTCGGGGTCAAACCTGAGGAGGATCGCGGATCGGACGCCAGTGTCATACATTTTTCCATCTTGAAAGGGATAAAGCCCCTTGGCTTGCCACATCTGTTTCCCCTTTTCAAACCTGGGCTCTTTTAATAATTCATTCAGCTCGGAACCTGTGATGAGTTCTGACCGAAATCCCTCCAATGCCAAGAGAATTCCACCATCCGGGTCGAAAAAGGGGTGTGATCTGTATCGTGGATATCCTAGGTGATCACCGAACGGGGGGGCCTGGCAAAGGTCGACACCTGAATCCTTCCAGAAATCCTCCCCAATGGATTGGAGAGTCTTGGAATCAAAGGCCAACTTATAGATCTGCCCCGTATTCAGGAACAGGAAGGCGTTGCCCATATGAAGGGCAATGGCGCATTGAAGTTCGTACGGTTCGGTTTCGCGGGTGAGAATTTCGTGGCGATCGCCGTGAATGAGATCCACCAGCGCCAAAATCACTTTGGAAGGGCCTGGAACAGTGGGGGCTCCACCGGGTTTGAGCTTACTGCCGGCCGAATAAATGTCTTCGCGGGTCAAGGCCTTGTCATCGAATATGCATAAAACGCGTTCATCTTCAAGAAGATCGACCGGAGCCCGCCAATACCAGTGCTGGCCAGTGCTGGTCATTTCATGAAAGCCGCTTTGGAGAATGCGTTTTTGATGGAAACCCACGATTTCCCGATAAGCATTAAAGCCATCCCAGTAGCCGACCACTTGACCCGACACAGGAAGATATTCGGTAAGGGGGGGAAGCCCAGGGACAGCGCTTCGCCAGGTACCCTTCAAGGGATCCATAGCGATGATTTGTTTTTCTACAACGCCTTCAATCCTGTTGCCCAGATAAACCATGCGTGGGGTATCGGGTACCCGGCTCACCACTGGAGCCTGAGCCACCAAGGCAAACCCGGCAAAGCACAAAATGGAGAGGGTCAAATTCCGATTCATAACGACTCAATGCAAATTCTGATCAGTGGTGTGCGAAGTATGAGATTCGCCTATATCAACTATGCAGCAACGGACCGGGAATCAAGGATGTAAGCGCTTCGAATCTATTGCTTCGATGGGGCAATCGGGGGCTTTGCTCCTTTTTCAAGATCTACGTGCACTGGTTTATCACGCTTGAGATTCGCGGACACCAATGGCAGGATTTGATTTCCATGGCTTAAAAACAGATCACCACTTTCAGACTCGCCAAAGGTGAGCCACTTCTTCTTTGCATCGGTGTTTTCCTTGCATAAGCTCTTCACGCGATCTAGCGGTTCTTCGCGCATGGTTTTTGCGTCGGGATCAAATTTAAGGAGAATCGCAGATCGGGCACCGATGTCATAAACTTTGCCATCTTCAAACGGATAGAGACCTTTTGCTTTCAGTTCCTGCTTCCGCCTATCCGTCATCTGTTGGTCGTATTTCTTTTTCAACTCAGCGCCATCATTCAGTTCCACTCGCCATCCCTCGAAGGCTAGTAGTATTCCACCATCCAGGTCGAAAAAAGGATGTGACCTGAAACGCGGAAATTCCCGGCGATCCATAAATGGAGGACCAGCGCAAAGGTCCGTGCCGGAATCCTTCCAGAAATCTTCCTGTACCGATTGGAAAAACTTGGAATCAAAAGCAAGCTTGTAGACTTGCCCGGTATTCATGAACAGGTAGGCATTACCCATATGCAGGGCAACGGCGCATTGCAAATCGTAAGGTTCGATTTCTTTGGTGAAGATCTCGCTACGATCGCCGTGGATTAGGTCTACCAGGGCCAAACTGACTTTTGAGGGGCCGGAGCTGATGGGCGCTCCTCCGGGCTTGAACTGGCTCCCGGCCGCATAACTGTTTCGGCGTGTGAGGGCCTTATCATTGAAGATGCTTAATACGCGCTCATCATCGAGAAGGTCAACCGGAGCCCGCCAATACCAGTGCCGACCGGTATTTGTCATTTCATGAAAACCGCTTTGGAGAATGCGTTTTTGGTGGAAGCCAACGATTTCCCGGTAGGCATTAAAGCCATCCCAGTAGCCGACCACTTGACCCGACACAGGAAGATGTTCGGTGAGGGGGGGAAGCCCAGGAACGACTTCCCGCCATGTACCATTGAAGGGATCGATGATAACAATTCGCTGCTCCACCACCCCTTCGATCCTATCGCCTTGATAGACAAGGTGCGGTGTATCAGATACTCGAGCCGCCTCTGGGGCTTGGCCCATCAGGACGAAACAAGCTGAGAATAAATATTGGAGAATCAAATTCCGGGCCATAGCTGATTAATAATCATTGTTATTGAATGTATGCTTAGTATGGGAAGGGTTCTGATCTCCGTTACAAGTACACATCGGGGGCGTAGGACCTGTGCAGGATCCTATTGAGGAAAGACACCTTCCAATGGCAAGGCCCATATAGACAGGGCAGGCCGGTAGGCAGGTTGTGCTTGTGTTGCATGAAGCGGCGCCATCACCATCCTCACTACAAAAAGTACATCCATTTGGAGTTTTGTTTTTTACTCCTGTAGTTTGGGGTGCCGCGGCCAGGACGCCTGAAAATGAGAGCAGGACTCCTGCGCGCAAGGCGGCGGAAGCGAAGATGACAATCTTTCCAGCATGTTTAGGCCCCTTA
>JANXPB010000214.1 GCA_025357545.1 Holophagaceae bacterium | reverse complement strand
GGCCGCGGAAGTGGACCTCAGTTCCCTGAGAGTATTGCTGGTGGGGCTCGAAGGCCCGGCTGGTGAAAGCGTTCGGGCCTACCTGGCGCGGTGGAAGGCGAAAGTCCACTCCTGCGAATCCCTGGCCCGGGTCCTCGAGGAAGTCGAGTCCGCCGAGGCTCAAAGCGATCCCTTCCAGGCAATCCTGATCGACGATTCCGGGGAACCCTTACGGAAACTGGCGGAACACCCAGCCGGAGGTCCGGCGCTGATCCTCTTCGCCGAACACCCCAGCCCGGGCCCCTGGATCGCGTTGCCCTGCGCTCCGGATCCCTGGGATCTACTGGAGGCCCTGCTGCAAACCAAGCCGGGAAGTTCCGGAGCAGGACTGGGGGCGGGGAGAACATGAGAAAGCCGGGTGCGAGCCAAGGCCAGTCGGCCTCGGAACTCATCTCGAATCGCATCGGTGAACTTGGGGACTGGCGCGGGGAAACCCTCCGCAGAATGCGCACGCTCATCAAGGATGCGGATCCGAGCATCGTCGAGGAATGGAAGTGGCTGGGCACTCCGGTCTGGTCGCACGACGGCATCATCTGCACGGGCGAATCCTACCTACAAGTCGTGAAGCTCACCTTTGCCAAGGGCGCGTCGCTCAAGGATCCGGCTCTGCTCTTCAACTCAAGCCTCGACGGAAACGTGCGCCGGGCCATCGACATCCACGAAGGCGAAGAAGTTGACGCGTCCGCTTTCATGGCGCTCGTTCGCCAAGCGGTGGCCCTCAACAGTTCGGGCAAGCTGAAACTTTCGAAGCAGGCGAAGCCCTGACAACGCTCGAACAAACCGGCCTGGCAGGCAGCATCGGTTCTGGAGAACTCTGTTGTCGGGCCAGAACGACGACCATCCCGAGCCTTTGCAGCGCATTCCGCTTGATACCAAGTTGCATTCAATAAAATAGACCCACCAAGACACCAAGACACCAAGGGCACCAAGTTTCACTTTGTCTCGTGTATCGGCGCAGCCGATGCCGAGAAGAGCTACTTCATGTGCCAGCTTCGCGGATCAATTCAGGCGGTTCGGCGGTGAACTCACGCTCTGTGTGATCCACGCCGGACCGCCTTAATTTGTGGGCCTTCAGCCCGCAGGCGCTGCGCGCCCCACGCAGCAAGTTCGAGCAGGGATCAAGGGCGGCGGAGCTTGGTGCTTTGCTTGGTGTCTTCGTGCCTGCTCGGTATCGGCTTTGCCGAGACACGAGACATAGAGATAGGTGGCGGTGAGTCTTTATCTTTTGAATGCAAATCAGTATGAGTCAGCGGGCGGGGGCTTTGCGCAGCGAGAGCTCGGTGAACTTCAGTTTGAGGGCGCGGATTGCGGGGCCCTGATCCTGGGCCGAGAGGGCGTCTTCCAAAGCCGATAGCCAAAAATCCAACTCAGCGAGCTGACGTTCATCCAGTTGCGGAAGGGTCGGATGGATCGGCCGGGCCTGGGCCACGAGGCCGTCCCACTGGGCCTGGGCGAAGGTCTGAAGGGCCTTCCACTCGCCCCGGTTCACTAGTTGCGTGGCGATGAGCCGGGCCGCTTCCGGGGGCAGCACCGGCCAGGCTTCCACGGTCGCGGCGAGATTGAGGGCCTTCGGCTTGAGAGGATGAACTTCCGACCAGGCCACCCAGGACCGCCAGGCGCCCAGGTCCGAAGGCCAATGGCGCAGGTGCTCTTCCAGCCTGGGCAGGACCCGTTGGGCCGCGGCGGTCCAGACTTTGCCGGATGGGGCCCAGTTGCCCTCGGCCGCCACCGGCAGCAGGGCGGCCTCGGCATCCGCCAGAAGATCCTGCTCCAGCCGGGGCTGGGGGAGCCGGTTACGCAGCAGCTGAAAGCGATCGGCACGGGCCTCCAGTTGCTGGGGATTCCGCGCCAGGAAGGCGTTGAGCACTTCCAGCCGGGGCGCCCGGAGGCCCCGCAGCCGCTCCTGGATATAGGCAGGTTCAGGGGCGGTGGTGCCGCTGGCGATGAGGTTTCGCCCTTGCAGAAGGAACCACCGCGGCCTGGAATCCAGGCCGAAATCCTCCCGGATGCGGCGCAGTCCCTCCACCGTGAAAGAGGTCCAGCGCAGGTCCGCAGGCCCCCAGGCATCCAGGGCGGGGGATTCGTGCAAAGCGCGCCAGCCTCGCTCGAGCAGTCCGTCCCTGCCCGCGTCCAGAGCCAGGGAAGGAGTCGGCGGCGGTTCTGCTTCCTCGGGAAGCGGCGGATCCTCCAAGGCCTCCTCCAGGATGGCCTGGTTCCAACTGTCGGGCAGCCAATCGGGATCCACCCGGCGGAGGAAGGTCTGGAGCCTGGACGTGGGCCAATCCTTGCCCCAGAGGCGGCGCAGTTCCCCGAGCCACAGTGCACCGTCGCTTTCGGCCTTCAGGCGCACGAGGGCTTCCAGGCCTGGAAGGCCCCAGTCCTGAATGCGCTGCAAGCGGTCCCGCCGCCAAGCGGTTTCCGCATGCAGGCCCAAGGGCACCGGTGCCAGTAACTGATTGCGGCAATAAGCAAGGACGACCCGGTGGTCCCCTCGGGCCTCGAGGAGGGGCAGCACCGCGCGAAGGCCCGCCGGGGGCGGCCAGGGATCACCCTGGGGCACCGCGAACAACGAGGGGGTGTACTCGCTGACTTCGTTCGGCAAACGCCGCGCCACCTGGGACCACGCGGCCCAGAGAGCGGCACTCTGGGGGTGACGCTGCAGCTGCGCCACGAGATCCGCGAGCAGAGGCCGCAGGGCATCCCGGCTCGCGGTATCAGGAGTGATGGGCATCAAGCCCAAGGCCGCGGCCAGATCAGGCCATAATTCATAGCCCTGGTGCCGATGCAAACCATCGAGGGCCCGGACGAGCTCCTGCCCGGAAGCCGCCTTCAATCCGAGCAGCACCGGATCGGGGGGCGGCGCTTCCCAGACCCACCAGGGCAAGGGCTTTCCGGCCTCGGTCTTCAGCAGGTCATCGGTGAAAGCGAGCAACCGCGCGGCGTCCATCAGCGCCTGCCCATAGGCCTCGCCGGTGCCGTCCTTCGCTTTCACAAACTCTTGAAAGCGTTGCGCTCGACTTGGCCACCCGCCGCCCTCGATGGGCGCTTCGAGGGCAGCTGGGACCGGGGCGCCGCGGCCCGTGACGGTGACGGTTCCTACTGGAGAGAGCAGCGCCCAATCCAGGTCCTGCCCCCACTCCCTTTGGGCCCAAAGGGAGGCGGCCTCTTTTCCCGAGACAGGCATCAGCTCCAGTTCCCCCGAGGCGATGAGCCTTAGCAGCGGCCCGGTGCGGAGGTCTGTGGGCTGCACGGGCACCCGGGCAAGGAGACGCCAACGGGGCCAGGGTTGTTGGCTGGCCCGATGCTGTTCCAACAGGCGCTCCCAGGGCCCCGGCAGCTCCCGGGGTTCCGGGGGCGCGGTTTGGATGAAGGCCGGAACCAGCAGCAGCAATGCATCTCCAACGACAATTCCAGGGGTAATTCCAAGGACATCCCAGGGTTGCTCCGGAGCAGACCAAAGTTCCGAGGGCGACGCCCAGGCTATTTGAAGGTCTCCTCCAAGGTCGCGGTGGTGATGTTCTTGGGATCGATGTCCAGCTTGAAAGTGGCGATGGCTTCGTCCTCGGCCTTGAGCTGCGGCTTAGGCGCCGAATAGGCAGGAATGGGGGAGGCTTCCGCCTTCAGGTCCTTCAGGAATTGGTCGCCGTCCTTGGTCACTACCGCGATGTCGAGGTCCGTGGTGCGCAGGTACTTCCGGATGGCGCGGTTCACGTCAGCGTGGGAAAGCTGGGCAAGCTTCGCCTTGAAAGTCTCGGCGTAGGGGCCGACGCCCAGGTAGGCATCGTCCATGTCGTGGCCCAGCCGCTTGGAGCCCGTGTCGTTGAGGTGGTCCAGGAACTTCACGAGCATGGTACGGGTGGCCAGGAATTCCTGTTCGGGAATGCCGTTCGCGACGAGTTTCTGCAGCTCGAAGAGCGCGGCCTTGAGGGCGAAGGCGCCGTTCTTCGGGTCCACGGGGCGGATCCACACCTGCCAGATGTTGAAGGCCCGCACCACGCCGGGGCTGGGCTGGAAGGCCGCGCCGCCGTTGGGGAAAGCTTCCAGGTAGGCGTAGTCGCCGTAGTTCAGCCCGCGCTCTTCCCGCAGCCGCTGGTACAGCACGCCGGTGCTATTGCGGTGCTGGCCCAGGTAGGCGGTGGCCACCCAGAGCGCGGCGAAATCCGGGTGCGCGCGGTTCACCCGGGCTTCCAGGGGCTTTCCGGAGGCATCCCGCTCTCTCAAGGGAATGGCAATGGAGATGGCCGTGGAGCGCGTCTCCTTGGTGACTAGGTGCAGGTGCGAGCCATCCGTAAGGTGCTCGGGCTCATGAAACATGACCTTGGGGGAATCGGTGTCTGGCAGCCTGTCCAGGCCGCGCAGCACCGCGGCCTTCTGCTCGGCCGTGTAGGCGCCAGCGAAGCCCAGGGCGAGGCGGTTCTTCGTGTAGTAGGCCTTTGCGAAGGCCTTCACATCGTCCAGCGTGATGGCCTGGAGGCCCCGGGCGGTGCCCAGCACGGGATGGGCGTAGGGCTCGGCGTAGATCCGCGATTCCAGGGCCAGCTTGCCCAGCTCTTCGTCATTGTTGGCTTTCAGCCCGACGTTGAGGCCGCTCAGCTGCTGGGATTTCAGGCGCTGGAAATCCTCGTCCTTGTAGCCGGTCTCGACGAACTGCTCCAGGGCCAGATCCAGGGCCTCGGAGGCCTTTTCACGGGGGGCAGTCAGGCTGAAGGTGGTGCGCTCCTTGTCCACGAGCGCATTCAAGCCCGAACCCGTGGCCGCGTAGGCTTTCTCCAGCTCAGCGAGGCCGCGGGACTTGGTGCTGGCATCGGCGAACATGGAGGCCGTGAGCCGCGCCAGGCCCTCCTTGCCGGCGGGGTCATGGATGGACCCCACGCGGAAGGCCGCGCGCAAGGTCATCAGCGGCGAGGCGGCATTGGCCTCTTCCAGCAGCGGCAGGGCCGGCAATTGCCCGAGCCTCGCGGCGCGGACTTCCACTCCGTCGAAGGGCTGGTCGAGGTCCACGGGGAAGCCGCCGTGGGCCAAGGTCGTGATGACCCGGGCGCTGTCCTGGAACGTCGCCTTGGAGATGCGGGCCAAGTCCGCGGTCGTGACGCTGTCCCGCAGCGCCGCGACCTTGTTCACGGCCTCGGGGTCCCGGCCATAGGCGGTCAGGCCCGCCACCAGGCCCGCGATGGCATTGGTGGAATCGAGGCCCCGGGCGAAGGCCAGGCGGGCCTCGCTCTTGGCGTCCGCGAGCTTCGCCGCCGAGAAGGGCAGGGCCCGGGCCGATGCGAAGGTGTCGAGGATGAGCCCCCGCACGTAGGCCAGGTCCTCGGGTTGCTTCACCCGAGCGAAGACCGTGAAGATATCGGGATCCTTGGCGCCGCCGCCAAAGGCGAAGAGCTGGTCCGCTTTCTGCTCGCGCACCACCAGCCGTTGGTAGAGGTCCGAGCGCGAGCCGAACAGCAGCTCCGAGGCGAAGGAGAGCGCTTCGGAACTGTTGTCGGCGGTGCTGAAGGTGGCGGGAGTGTGGAAGCCCACGGTCATGTAGGGCTGCGTGGCGCTGGGCCAGAGCAGCCGCACATCGACAGGCGCCTTGGGAACAGGTTCCACTGGGATCACCGGCGGCTTGGCGGTGCCCCGTTTCCAGGCGCCGAAGTACTTCTCGACCATGGGGAAGGCGGTCTCGGGCCGCACGTCGCCCACCAGGATCACCGTGACGTTCTCGGGCTTGTACCACCGGGCGAAGAACTGCTTGGAATAGTCGAACTGGTTGGGCATGTCCTCGATGTCCTTGAGGAAGCCCATGGTGGTGTGCTTGTAGGTGTGGGTGGTGAAGGCCGCGTCCCGCTGGACCTCCAGCAGCTTGCGGACTGGGTTCGAGGCATTCTTGTTGTACTCACCCAGCACCGCGCGGCTCTCGGTCTTGAAGCCTTCCTCGTCGTAGGCCAGGTTCTGGAAGCGGTCCCCCTCGAGCTGGATCCAGCGCTCGAGGTCATCCTTCGAGCAGAGCGTGTGGTAGTTGGTCAGGTCATCGGAGGTGAAGGCATTCTGGGAGGCGCCGGTCTCCTTCAGGGCCTGGTTCCACAGGTCCTTGGACACGGTCTTGGTGCCGCGGAACATCATGTGCTCGAAAAAGTGCGCGAAGCCGGATTTGCCCGGTTCCACTTCATTGCGGGAGCCCGTGCTCACGGGGACCTGGAGGCTGACCAGGTTGGGCAGCCCAGTGGGGATCACGACGATTTTCAGGCCGTTGGGCAGGGTCTTCTGGTGGATGGGGAAGGGGAAAGCTTTGGCGGTGGTGCCGACGGTTTTGCCCGGGACCTTCACCGCCGGGGCAGCGCCCAGGATCAGGCAAGGAACGAGAGTTAGGGCGGCGGGGCGCATGGGAACTCCGGGTAGGTTCGGGTGGGGATCAGGATTTGGGTTTTTCAGGGGGCAGGGGCGTTTCGAGGTCCAGGACCAGCTGCCACCCTCGAGGCTGCGCACGTTTCCAGACGTGGAGGAAGGTGTGCGGCGTCGGGGGTTCGACCCCAGCCAGCGCCGTGATTCCATAGGTGTAGCCAAGATCCCCGCTGATGGAAACGCCGCTGCCGAGGCAGGTCCAGGTGGCAGGGCCCGGGCGGGCGCCGAGTGGACTAAGAGGGGCGAGGGCTTCCTTCAACTGCGTCAAAGGAAAGGTGCCGTCGCGATAGAAGCGCAAGTCCGCCGCCGCGAATCGGCGGTAAGCCGCAGCCAGGCCATGGTGGGTGGCCTCCTCGGCGAAGGCGCGCTCCTGGCGGGAGAGGGATTCGTTTGAGGTAGCTCCGCTAGGGAGTGGCTTCGTGTCCCGGCGCGGCTCGAGGGGCTTGAACAAAGGGATCTCTTTCGCCGGCGCAGCGTGGGAAATGCCCACATCCAGCAGCAGTTTCCAGTCTCCGCCCTGGCGCCCCCAGATGGACACGAACTGGCCGTGGGCGACGTCCTTCGCCCCGGCCTCGGCCCGCCATTCATAGGGCCCGGTGGAATAGCCCAGGTCGCCAGCCCGGCTCACCGCCACGAAGGCCGGATACCAGCCGAGCCGGGTGGCGTCCGGCTTGCGGGGCGCGAGCCAGGCCCTGCCGTTCACCGGGCCCGGCCGGAACAGCACGCCATTCTCATCCAACACCGCCAGAAAGGCCGCGCGGGTGGTTTCCACTTCAGCTTGTTTGGCGAAGCCCAGCTCCGCGGCGACCAGGGAGGCCGCGGAGCCGTTCATAGAAACAGAAGGAACAGGCCGGTCCTGAATCAGGAAGCCAGGGCCGACGGCCAAGAGCAGCATGGGAATGATCGGCATGCGCCTAACCTAGCACAGGAGCTGGGCCTGGCCGAAGGGCTGGGGTGAACCGGATCAGCCACGCCGCAGGCCCACCGGCGCCTAATTCCTGATGTAGTGGCAGGTGTACCCGTTGGGATGTTTCTGCAGGTAGTCCTGGTGGTTTTCTTCCGCCAAGAAGAAAGTTTTGGCGGGGACGATTTCGGTGACGATTTTCTTCGGCCATTTGCCACTGGCGTCCACATCGGCCTTGACCTTCTCGGCAGTGAGGCGCTGGGCCTCGTCGTGATAGAAGATCGCGGAGCGGTACTGGCTGCCCATGTCGTTGCCCTGGCGGTTCAGGGTGGTGGGATCGTGAATGCGGAAGAAGAAGCGGAGGATGGCCTCGTAGCTCGTCTTGGCTGGGTCGAAGTGGATCTCGATGGCCTCCGCATGGCCCGACTTGCTGTCATGGGTGTCTTCGTACTTGGGGTTGGCCAGATGGCCGCCTGTGTAGCCCACCCGCGTGGTGGTGACCCCGGGCTGAGCGCGGATCAATTCCTGCATGCCCCAGAAGCAGCCGCCGGCGAGGGTGGCGACATTAGAGGGCTGGACGGCCTCGCTCTTGGCGGCGGGCACCGGCTTGCCGAAGACGGGCAGGAAGCGGCCGAAGCCCTCCTTCTCCAGATCCTCCACGGGGATGAATTTCAGGGAGGCTGAATTGATGCAGTAGCGCTGATGGGTGGGGCCGGGGCCGTCGTCGAACACGTGGCCCAGGTGCGAATCGGCGCCCTTGGAACGAACCTCGGTGCGGGCCATGCCGAAGGAGGTGTCGGTCTTCTCGACGACTTTCTTGTCATCCACAGGTTTGGAAAAGCTGGGCCAGCCGCAGCCGGAATCGAACTTGTCCTTGGAGGAGAAGAGCGGCTCGTTGGACACGATGTCCACATAGAGCCCTTCGCGGTGGTTATCCCAGAATTCGTTGTGGAAGGCGGGCTCGGTGGCCGCCTGCTGGGTGACCTTGTACTGCATCGGCGTGAGCCGCTGCCTGAGGTCCGACTTGTCCGGCTGCTGCTCGGCGTTGGGTTGGTCGTTCACTGGTTCTGTCTCCGAAGTGGTGAGGGAGGCCGGCCGGGAGCCCGGGTGGCCAGGGAGGAGGGCGATGCCCGTTCCGGCCGCGAGGGTCAGGACAGCCGCGATTCCCCATTTGGTCAACATCATCATGCTGGTTCCTTTCCGTACCCCCTTGGGATGCCTCATGGGGCCATGCCGTTCCCGGAATTCGGCAGGTTCCTGCCTGGAAAATCCCGGACATGGACTGGCCGCATCCCCGATAGATCCTTGGGTGCATCTGGCATAGAGTGATGGAACTTCCCCCGAGGTGCGCCATGACGCGCGTTCAATTCTCCGTAAATGGCTATTCCAAGGCCGTGGAAGTGGACCCCGATATGCCCCTGCTGTGGGTGCTGCGGGACACCCTGGGGCTCACGGGCACCAAATTCGGCTGCGGCAAAGGGATCTGCGGGGCCTGTACCCTGCACCTGGGTGGGGAGGCTGTAAGAGCCTGCCAGACACCCATCAAGGATGTGGCGGACAAGGCCGTCACCACCATCGAAGGACTCTCGAAGGACGGGACCCACCCGGTCCAGAAGGCCTGGCTCGAAGCGGACGTCGCCCAGTGTGGCTTCTGCCAGCCGGGCCAGATCATGCAAGCCGCTTGGCTGTTGCAGCAGCACCCCCATCCCACCGATGGGGACATCGACGCGGGCATGGCCGAGAACATCTGCCGGTGCGGCACCTACCAGCGCATCCGCTGCGCCATCCATCGCGCCGCCGGGGATCCCTGCGGAACCGGGAAGGGGGTCTGACATGGGCACTCGCCGCGATTTCGTCAAGCACACCGCCTGCCTCTCCCTGGCCTTCACCTTGCCCATGGAGCCCCGCACCCGCTTCGGAATAGTCGAGTCCGATGCACCCGGGTCCTCCTTTGAACCCAGCGCCTTCCTGCGCATCGATGCCGATGGTGCCATCACTATTTGGGCCAACAAGTCCGAGATGGGCCAGGGCATCCGCACCAGCATGGCCATGGCCGTGGCCGAAGAGCTGGAAGCAGACTGGTCCAAGGTCCACATCCTGCAAGCCTCCACCTCGCCCAAATTCGGCGACCTGGGCGTCACCGGCGGCAGCCAGAGCACCCGCGGCACCTTCAAGCCCTACCGCATCGTGGGCGCCACCGCCCGGGAACTGCTCATCAGCGCCGCCGCCAATGAATGGCAGGTGGACCGCGCCGCCTGCAGGGCCGAGCTTGGCTTCATCGTCCACGGGAACCGGAAGAAGGCTTTTGGCGATTTGGTGGCTGCGGCCTCCAAGCTGGAACCGCCCAAAAATCCACCGCTGAAGGACCCCACGGATTTCCGCATCATTGGCACTGATGTCAAACGCCTGGACGGCCCAGACCTCGTCAGCGGCCGCGCCCAGTTCGGTTCGGATATCCGGCTGCCGGGCATGCTCTATGCTTCGGTGGAACGCTGCCCGGTGTTCGGCGGCAAGCTGAAATCCGTGGATGATGTGGCCGCCAAGGCCGTCCCCGGCGTGAAGCACGTGATCACGATCTCCAGCGGTGTGGCGGTGCTGGCTGACAATTCCTGGGCGGCCCTGAATGGCCGGGAGGCCCTGAAGCTCCAGTGGGACGAGGGACCCAATGCGGACATGGATTCCGCCAAGATCCGCGAGCAATTCAAAGCCCGCTTGAAGACCCCCGGCAAGGTGGTGCGCAAAGAAGGGCAGGGCATGGCAGCCTTGGGCCCGAAGCGGATCGAAGCCACCTACGACTGTCCGTTTCTGGCCCACGCCACCATGGAACCCATGGTGGGGGTGGCGGATGTGAAGCCCGGCCGCTGTGAAATCTACGCGCCCTCCCAGGGGCCCGGTTGGTCCATGGCCGCCATCAAGCAGGCCACCGGCCTTGGGGCCGACCAGATCGAGGTGCACATTCCGCTGCTGGGAGGCGGCTTCGGCCGCCGCTCCATGCCGGATTTCATCATCGAGGCGGTGCAGTGTTCCAAGGTTGCAGGGGTGCCCGTGATGGTGCAGTTCTCCCGTCCGGATGACATGCGCCACGACTTCTATCGGCCCGGTACGCTGCATCACCTTTCCGCCAGTCTTGCTGACAGCGGCCGTCCCCACGCCTGGCACCACCGCTTCACGGGGCCTTCCATCGCTGCCTCCTTAGGCATGTCCTGGCCCCCCGAGGCGACCGAACTATCCGGCGCCGCAGACCTCTCCTATGAAATCCCGAATCTCCAGGTGGAATGGGCCCAGAGCGACACTCCCATTCCCTTGGGCTTCTGGCGGGCGGTGCCCGCCTCCTTCAATCCCTTCGTCACGGAATGCTTCCTGGATGAATTGGCCCATGCGGCGCACAAGGACCCGCTGGTGTACCGGCTGACCCTCCTGAAGCAGGATGAGAAGCGCAAGGTTGGGCGCGATGAGCTGGATCCCAAACGGCTGCGCCAGGTCCTGGAGCTGGCGGCGGAGAAGGCCGGCTGGCAAGCCTGGCATCTGGCCAAGCGGGCGAAGGGCCGGGGCCTGGGCATCGCCGCCCATGCCTATCTGGAATGTGGCAGCTACGTGGCCCAGGTCGCGGAGGTCCAAGTGATGCCGGACGGCACCATCAAGGTGCATCGCGTAGTCTGCGCGGTGGACTGCGGCCTGGCCATCAATCCGCTGAACATCCGGGCCCAGATGGAGGGCGGCATCATCTACGGACTTTCGGCGGCGCTCTATGGCGAGATCACGCTGGAGAAGGGCCGCGTGGTGCAGGACACCTTTGCGACCTACCCGGTGGTGAAAATGGCCGACTCGCCCAAGGTGGAGGTCCACATCGTCAAGAGCCAGCTGCCCCCCGGCGGCGTGGGCGAACCGGGCCTGCCCCCCCTCGCGCCCGCCATCGCCAACGCCATCTTCAACGCCACCGGCAAGCGCCTGCGCAGCCTGCCGCTGACTCCAGAAAAGGTCTTGAAGGCGTGACATCCGTTCAGCCGTTTCTCGAGGCAATCCGCACCGCTACAAGTCCGCTGCTGCTGGCGACCCTCGTGCGGGTGGAGGGCTCCAGCTACCGCCAGCCGGGGGCGCGGCTGCTTATGGATGAGTCGGGGCCGATCTTCGGCTCCCTCAGCGGCGGTTGCCTGGAAGCCGATGTCTTCGCCAAGGCGCAGGGCTGCTTCCTGGATGGCCAGCCACGCCTGTTGCGCTATGACTTGCGCACCGACCTGGATCTCATCTGGGGCACGGGCTCGGGCTGTGCAGGTGCGGCGGAGATCCTGGTGGAGCGCGTGGTTGAAGGGGGCTGGCTCAGGAAAGTCGAATGCGCGCTCGCTGCGCGGAAAACCCTGAGACTGGCCACCGGGCTTGACGATGGCCGCCTGGGTGAGCGGTTTGTTCTGGACGCGGGTGAGCCCTGGGAATTCGGTTCTTTTGTGGAGACCTTCCAGCCACCCATCGCCCTGTGGATCTTCGGGGCCAGCGAGGATGCCAAGCCCCTCACGCGCATGGCCAAGCTGCTGGACATGGTGGTGCACGTGGTGGACCACCGGCCCGCTTTCGCCCGGGTCGAGCGCTTCCCCGAGGCCGACTCGGTGCAGTGCCTGCGTCCTGCGTCCGGGTTGGGTGGGGTTCCGCTGGACACCCGCAGCGCCGCGGTGGTCATGACCCACCAATACGACCTGGACAGCGGTTGGATGCGTCTCCTCATGCCCAGCGCGGCGGGCTACGTGGGGCTCATGGGGCACCGGAAGCGCGGTCAGCGCATTCTCGATGAGTTGGTCGATACCCCCACTGAAGCCCAACTCCGGCGCTTCTATTCCCCCGTGGGACTGGACCTGGGTAGCGAAGCCCCCGAGGGCATCGCCTTGGCCATCCTGGCAGAGCTCCAGGCCTGCCATGGCGGGCGGCAGGCGCAGCACTTGCGGGAAGGCCGGGGCGCCATCCATGGGCCGGCCCTGGCAGACGAGCTGCGGTGAGCGTGGCCGGCCTCCTGCTTGCGGCGGGTGCCTCGCGGCGCATGGGCCAGGCGAAGCAGCTCCTGGAACTGGAGGGCGAAAGCTTGGTGCATCGCGCGGCCCGAGTGGCGCTGGAGGCTGGTCTTGCTCCTGTGATCGTGGTGGTGGGCTGCCACGAGGCGGAAGTGGGCGCGGCCTGCGCGGGGCTTCCGGTGCAGCAGGTCATGAACGAGGGTTGGGCTGAAGGCATGGCCAGTTCCATCCGGGTCGGCGTGAAACATCTGGTATCCCGCGCCCCTCGAGCGGAGGCTGTCCTGCTCCTGGCCTGTGATCAGCCCGCGGTGGACGCAGACTTCCTGCTGAGCCTGCTGAGAACGTACCTGGCGGAACCGGAACGCATCATCGCAGCGGCCTATGGGGGCGGCCTCGGCATTCCCGCGCTCTTTCCATACCGTTGCTTCGAGGCCTTGATAGCGCTGACCGGGGACCGCGGGGCCCGAGCGCTCCTGGAATCGGGCGAACCTCTTGCGATCCCCTTGCCCCGGGGCGAGCAGGATCTGGATACACCCGAGGACTTGCGTCAGTTCACGAGGCGCTGAGGGCGGGGTGCTTCGCCTTCCTGCGGTTCCGGGCCTTTTCAACTTCCGGAAGGTGTTCCTCAGCCCACTCGCATAGGGCGGACAACGGCTCCCTCAGCGTTTCTCCCAAGGGCGTGAGTTCATATTCCGTCCGGGGCGGAATTTCCGGGAAGACCGTGCGCTTCACCAGGCCGTCGTCCTCGAGTTTGCGGAGAGTCTGCGTGAGCATCTTCTGGCTGATGCCTTCGATGCGCTTGTGCAACTCGCCGTAGCGTTGCTTGCCGCCGGACAAGAGATAGATCACCAGGGTCGTCCACTTGTCGGCGATGAGATCCAGCACCTGGCGAGTGGGGCAGGCGCCGCTCAAGACATTGGGATGAAGTGCACAAGCTTTTCTAACCATTGGGTACCTACCTTCCAAAATAGTGCCTACTTTCCAAAAGTTTGTAAGCATCTTAATCATAGGCTACGGTTCAAACAACCGCAACCATTGGAAAAGGAGAACACCATGATCCTCGGCACCGGAAGCACTGGAAAAGTCGGGCAGCAGCTCGTGGCCGCCCTAAAGGCGAAAGGCGCGGCCTTCAAGGCCCTGGCCCGCAGCGAAGCCTCCCTGAAGGCTCTAACAGCCCAGGGCGTGGAGGCCGTGAAGGGCGACCTGGGGGACCCCGTCTCCCTGAAAGCCGCGCTGCAGGGCGTGGACAAGCTCTTCCTCCTCTCGTCGGCTTCGCACTTCGACCGCCTGGAAATCGCCGCTATTGAAGCGGCGAAGGCCGCGGGGGTGAAGCACATCGTCAAGCTGTCGGCCCAGGGCGTCAGCGCTGATTCGTCCAATCCCCTGTTCCGCGCCCACGCCCGGGCCGAGCGCGCCCTGGAGGACTCCGGGCTCGCCTACACCATTCTGCGTCCCACTTTCTTCCAGCAGAACTGGGTGGCCTTCTACTCCCACGCCATCAAGGCCGGCCAGCCGGTCTACGTCAATGCCGGGGACGGCCGCCTGGCCTGGATCGACACCCGGGACATCGCCGCCGTGGCCGCCGCTGCCCTCACCGAACCGGGCCACGAGGGCCTGATTTATGACCTCACGGGGCCCGAAGCCCTGGGCTACGCCGAGGTGACCGCCCGCCTGGGCAAGCTGCTGGGGCGCGAGGTCATGTATGTGCCCGTCAGCGATGCCGCCGCATTCCAGGCCATGCAGGGCATGGGCCTGGACGCCTGGTACGCCTACGGCATGGTGACGCTCAACCAGGGCGTCCGCCGCGGCATCGCGGAACCCACCACGGGCACTGTGGAGCTGGTGACCGGCGCGGCGCCGAGCACCCTTGATGCTTTCCTCGAGCAGAACCTTGAAGCGTTCAAGTGAAGGGGAAAACACCACGAAACGCCCAGCCACGACCCTGCAACGACCCAATCAAAGGAGCAACGATGACCACTACAGCCACCACCATCACGCCCGACGCCCTCATCCACCAGCTCGAATGGCGCTACGCCACGAAACGGTTCGATGCCACCCGAAAGATCGGTCCCACCACCTGGGACAGCCTGACCGAGTCGCTGGTGCTCACACCGTCGTCCTACGGCCTCCAGCCCTACAAGTTCATCGTCGTCACCGACCTCGCGCTCAGGACCAAGCTTCGGGCCGCGTCCTGGGGACAGGCGCAGATCGAGGAGGCTTCACATCTGGTGGTCTTCGCCATCAAGAAGGACATAGGCAAGGCGCACATCGCCCATTACGTGGACCGCATCGCCGAGGTGCGCGGGGTGAACCGTGCTTCCCTCGAAGGCTTCGAAGGCGTGATGGTGGGCAATCTGGTGAACAGCCCGAAGGCCGCGACCATCGACCAGTGGGCCGCGCGCCAGACTTACATCGCCCTGGGCAACTTCATGACCTCGGCGGCGCTATTGGGGGTGGACACCTGCCCCCTGGAGGGCCTGGATCCAGCCGCCTACGACGCCATTCTGGGCCTGGAGGCCGAAGGCTATGCCACGGTGTGCGCCTGCGCTGCGGGCTACCGCAGCGCTGAGGACAAGTATGCGATGCTCCCCAAGGTCAGGTTCCCGGAATCAGAGCTGGTGGAGGTCCGTTGAGCTTTGGGGGATCAACCCACTGATCAGAGCGCCTGCGCTCCCAGCTTTGTTCAACCCGTTCATCAGGAGAAACTCCATGCCGTTGCTCTTTTCTAGAACCAGCCTTGGACCCCTCAGCTTGCAAAACCGCCTCGTCATGGCGCCCATGACGCGCAGCCGGGCCACGGGCAATGTCCCGAACGACCTCATGGCGCAGTACTACGGCCAACGGGCCACGGCGGGCCTCATCGTCACCGAAGGCACCTCGCCCTCCCCCAATGGGCTGGGCTACGCGCGCATCCCCGGGATATTTTCCGGGCCCCAGGTCGCGGGATGGAAACCGGTGACAGCGGCGGTCCACGGGAAGGGCGGGATGATCTTCCTCCAGCTCATGCACTGCGGCCGCATCGGGCACCCGCTCAACCTGCCCCCGGGCGGGCGGTTGTTGGGGCCGTCGGCCATCGCCGCCGCGGGCGAGATGTACACCGACGCCGAGGGGCTGAAGCCGCACCCGGTGCCCGAAGCCATGACCGAAGCGGACATCCACACGGCCATCGGTGAATTCACGCAGGCCGCGAAGAACGCCGTTGAGGCCGGCTTCGACGGTGTGGAACTGCACGGCGCCAACGGCTACCTGCTTGAGCAATTCCTGCGGCCGAATTCGAATCAGCGCACGGACCGCTATGGCGGCCCCGTCGAGAACCGCGAGCGCTTCGTGCTCGAAGTGGTGGATGCCGTGATCGCCGCCATCGGCAAGGAGAAGACGGGCATCCGCCTCTCGCCGTTCGGGGTCTTCAACGACATGCCGGCCTACGAGGGAATGGCAGCGGATTACACTTGGCTGGCGGAGCAGCTCGATGCACGCGGACTGGCCTACATCCACCTGGTGGACCACTCGGCCATGGGCGCTCCGCCGGTGCCCGACTCCATGAAAGCGATCTTCCGCAGCGCGTTCAAAGGCACCCTCATTCTTTCGGGTGGCTACGACGCCGCCACGGCGGAACAGGATCTGGCTGCGGGCCGGGGCGACCTGATCGCCGTCGGCAAACCCTTCCTTGCCAATCCGGACCTGGTGGCCAGGTGGAAGACGGGCGGGGCCGTGAATGGGCCCGACATGGGCACCTTCTATACGCCGGGGCCCAAGGGCTATACCGATTACCCGGTGCTGGCCTGAGGGCTGGGTTCTTCTAGAATTGAGAGCGCCCAGCCTGACCGGAGTGTTGCCCAATCCTTTCCTGGAGACAACCATGAACCTTCGAACACTGGGAACCCAAGGCCTTGCCGTCGCGCCCATGGGCCTCGGCTGCATGGGTATGTCGGAATTCTATGGCGTGCCCGACGACGCCGAATCCATCGCGACGATCCACCGGTTTCTGGACCGGGGCTTCAATTTCCTGGACACGGCCGACGCCTATGGGCCCTTCCGCAACGAAGAACTGGTGGGCCGCGCCATCAAAGGCCGCCGCGATTCAGTCGTGCTGGCCACCAAGTTCGGCATCCAGCGTTCGGAGAACCCTGCCGAGCGCCGCATCAACGGCAAGCCAGACTATGTGCGCAGCGCCGCCGAAGGCAGCCTCAAGCGCCTGGGCGTAGATCACATCGACCTGTACTACTTGCACCGGGTCGACGCGGAAACCCCCGTCGAGGACACGGTGGGAGCCATGGCCGACCTGGTCAGGGCCGGGAAGGTCCGCTACCTGGGGCTCTCCGAAGCGTCGCCGGACACGCTGCGCCGCGCCATGCAGGTGCATCCCATTTCGGCGCTGCAAAGCGAATACTCCCTGTGGAGCCGCGAGCCCGAAGACGGTGTGCTGGCGGCCTGCCGGGAGCTGGGCATCGGCTTTGTGGCCTACAGCCCGCTGGGCCGGGGTTTTCTCACGGGGCACTTGCGGAAGTTCGAGGACTTCGCCCCCGACGACTACCGCCGCTTCACGCCGCGCTTCCAGGGTGAGAACTTCCAGACCAACCTGAACCTGGTGGACCGCGTGGCGGAACTGGCAGCAGCCCGCGGCTGCACCGCGGCCCAACTGGCCCTGGCCTGGGTGCTGGCCCAGGGGCCGGACACCGTCCCCATCCCCGGCACCAAGCGCCGGACGACCTTGGACAACAACCTGGACGCGGTCGGTCTTCAACTTTCAGGCGAGGACCTGTCGCGCCTCGCGGCGGCTCTTCCCAAGGACGCTGCCGCGGGTCCTCGCTACCCCGAGGCGATGATGAAACTGGTCGGCCGTTGAGGCCTTGAAGGAGCAGCCATGAAACGCACCGCATCCGCCCACTGGCAGGGCGACTTGAAAGCAGGCAAAGGCAAGCTCAGCACCCAGAGCGGCGTGCTGGACCATACGAACTACGGCTTCGGCAGCCGCTTCGAGGAGGGCCCTGGCACCAACCCAGAAGAGCTCATCGCCGCCGCCCACGCGGGGTGCTTCACCATGGCCACCGCCGCGGCCTTGGCCAAGGCCGGCTTCACCGCCGAGCGCCTGGACACCAAGGCTTCGCTCAGCCTCGAGCAGGTGGACGGCAACTGGACCATCACCGCCGTGCATCTGGAACTGCGGGCCCGGGTTCCGGGTTTGGCCGATGCGCAGTTCGAGGAGATCACCATGGGGGCCAAGACTGGCTGTCCCGTGAGCCGCGTGCTGCAAGCCGAGATCACCCTCACCGCGATTCTTGAAGCTTGAAACCAGGAGACTCCATGTCCGAGCACGTCAAGCACCTTACCGACGCCGACTTCCCCACCGCCACCGCCCAGGGCACCACGCTGGTGGATTTCTGGGCCCCCTGGTGCGGCCCCTGCCGCATGGTCGCGCCCATCCTCGATGAGCTGGCTGCGGAGCTGAAGGGCCAGGCCTCCATCGCGAAGATCAACGTGGACGAGCATGGGGAGGTTGCCAGCAAATTCGGCATCCAGAGCATTCCCACGCTGATCCTCATGAAGGACGGCAAGCCCGTGGGCAAGCTGGTGGGCGCCCAGGGCAAGACGCAGATCAAGGCCTTCGTCACCGCGGCCCTGTGATGGACCTGTGCGACGCGAATGTCCTGGTCACGGGCGGCAGCTCCGGCATCGGCTTTGAAACCGCCCGCACCCTGATCAAAGCCGGCGCCCGGGTCGCCATCACTGGACGCGACGCCGTCAGGCTCCAGGCCGCGGCGGCTGAGCTGAAGGCCCACGCCATCCAAGCGGACGTCAGCGTCGCCGCTGATGCCCAGCGCATGGTCGATGAGACAGTCCAGGCTTTCGGTTCCCTGAACGTCCTCATCAACAACGCGGGCTTCGGCTCTTTTGCGCCGCTGGTGGAGCTGGAGGTGGCGGAATTCCGCCGCCTCATGGACACCAATGTGTTCGGGGCCATGCTCGCGGGTCAGGCCGCCGCCCGCCGCTTCATCGCCCAGGGGCAGGGCGGCAACATCATCAACATCGCCTCCACCGCCGCCCAGCGTGGCTTCGCCAACGGCACGGCCTACACCGCCAGCAAGTTCGCGCTGGGGGCCATGACCGAATGCTGGCGGGCGGAACTCCGCATCCACGATATCCGCGTGATGCAGGTGAATCCTTCAGAAGTGGTCACCGGCTTCCAGGCCCGCATGGGCCGCCAGCAGGACGCCGACGGGACCAAGCTGCGCGCCCGGGAAATCGCCCACGCCATCCAGGCCATGCTCGAAATGGACGACCGGGGTTTCATCCCCGAGCTCACGGTCTGGGCCACCAACCCGAACTGACCGATGAATTTCAATCCAGACATTCACCACAGAGACTAAAGAGGGCACCGAGAAATGCCAACGCGTAAGGCAGCTTTCCCCGGTGCTTCCGTGATGAAAAAAACTCAGGCTCTTCACGGAATTGTCGGAAGTGGCACATCGCGACTGATTCATTGAAGAGCTGGTGCCATGGCATCTTAACTGCACTACGTGGAGGGTAGGGGAGAGGCAGTGAGAAGCGGAAAAAAAGTAAAAATCCATTTTCCTTATCACTGTTCATCCGTGGTTGAAATGGCTTTGGTTTAATTTTTTTTGTCCCCGTTCATCCCCGTGCGTCCCCGGCTGAAAAAAGCTATTTGCCGGGAACGCACGGGGATTGGCGGGGATAAAGACAAAAACATTTTCTGTTTGGCGATCTTTTAGTTCCGGGTCGCCCCGGCCCCGATGGCCCGCTCGCAGACTGTGCACCAGTAGTTCCGGTAGGCCACTGCCTTGCGTCCGAAGTGCCTTCGGCCAAACAGGAGAAACATGCAGATGGCCTGGAGCCACAGATGAACATGGGTTCACACAGGTACGGAAAACTACACCACGCGGAAAGCCGTCGAGGCGCGGTCGCCCTGGATCCACACCCAGGACATCGCCGTCGTGGCGGTAAAGGTGTTGACAGAACCCGGCCATGAGACTCGGGTCTTCGATCTTACGGGCCCGGAAGCCCTCAGGTTCGGCGACATCGCGGCGGGCCTGTCCAAACTCCTGGGCCGCACCGTGCCCTTCGTCAATGTTAGCGATGGCGCCGCCTACCGGACCTTCCTGGGCTACGGCCTGGAGCCCGCCTATGCCTTCGCCCTGGTGAGCCTCTACCAGCACTACCGCAAGGGCAGCCGAAGCTGCGTCTCCGTCAATGTGGAACTGCTCACCGGCCAGGAACCCCGCGGCCTGGACAGTTATTTGCAGGAGAACCTCGGCGCGTTCGGGGGCTGATGGGCTAGGGTGGATTCAACCAGTGGAGTCCGCCATGAACGACCGTTCCAAACCTCTGATGGTGCTGGTGGGCATGGGCCCCGGCATGGGGCTGTCTCTGGCCCACCGCTTCGCGAAGGAAGGCTTCCGCATCGCCTTCATGGCCCGGCGGCTCGATGCGGTGAAAGTTTTCACCGACCAGTTGCGCAGCAAGGGCATCCAGGCCTGGGGCTTTGGCGTGGACGCAGGTGATCCGGAGTCGCTGGCGGCGGCTTTCCGGTCGATCTTCGGCAGCCTGGGGGAACCAGACGTGCTCATCTACAACGCCTCGGTATTCAAGGAGGCCATGCCCTCTATTTTGGGCTTCGCGGATCTGGAGCGGGACTTCAATAGCATGGTCGGTGGCTTCCTGATCTCCGCCCAGGCCGTGATTCCCACCATGAAAGCCAAGGGCAAGGGCACGATCCTGCTGACGGGGGGAGGCTCGGCCCTGCATCCCTTCGCCAGCGGCACCAGCCTCTGCATCGGCAAGGCTGGACAGCGCAACCTCTGCTTCTGTCTGGCACAGGAACTCGGCCCCCTGGGCCTCCACGTGGCGACGGTGACCATTTGCGGAATGATCGCTCCGGGCTCGGCTTTCGATCCCGACAAGATTGCCGACGAGTTCTGGTCGCTGCATGTCCAGGCTCCCAAGGAGTTCGAGACCGAGCGGGTGCTGAAGGCTTAGTGGCGTGACGTCCCGGGCGATTGCCGCCAGAATGGAATATTCCCCACTGGAGTCCTGCCCATGCGTCTGTTGCTGCTTGCCACTCTGATCTTCGCCACAACCCTGGGGGCCCAGCAGCCGAAGAAAATAGTAAAGCCCCAAGCTACGCCCAAAGCCGAATCCAAAGTTGCGACCGTCAAGCCGACGGAGCCTTTGAAGGCCCCAGTGGTCACGGCCCAATGGACGGTGACCGGCTTCACCAATCCCGAGAGCGTTTGCTGGGACGCCACAGCCAAGGTCTGGTACGTCTCGAACATGACCAACGGGGACCTGGGCCGCGAGGGCAAGGGCTTCCTCGCCCGGCTGGACAAGAACGGCCTCATCACCACCCTGGAATGGGTCAAGGGGCTCAACGCGCCCAAGGGGATGGGCCTGGTGGGGCGGACCCTTTTCGTGGCGGATATCGACAAGCTGGTGGCCGTGGATGTGGACAAGGGCGCCGTAACCGCCCGCTATGCGGTGGCCGGCGCCCAGTTCCTCAACGACGTGGCGACTTCGCCCGAAGGCGATGTGTACGTCTCGGACACCCTCGGCAATGCCATCTACCTCCTGAAGAAAGGCGCCGCGGCAGTGCAGTCCTTTAGTAAAGGGCCCCAGTTGGACGGGCCCAACGGCCTGCTGGTGCGGGATGGCAAACTACTCATGGCGGGGTGGGGCCACATCATCAACGCCGCCACCCTTGAGACCAGCGTTGCGGGCAGAGTCCACCGCATCGACCTCAAGACCCGCGCCATCAGCGCGCTGGCGAAAGAACCTCTGGGCAATCTGGATGGTCTCGAAGCCTTCGGAAAGAACCTGCTGGTGACCGACTGGAGCGCCGGGAAGCTCTACCTCATGGATGACACCGGCGCCAGCCTGCTGGTGCGCGAAGGGTTCAAGAATTGCGCGGATCTCGGCGTGGACCCTTTCCGTCACATAGTGGCCGTTCCGGAATCCGGCGGCGGCCAGGTCACTTTCCTGGTGCTGAACTAAGCGCGTACCTCTCGGCTCGACAGCCGCGTCTCCCATGGCCCAGCGAACAAAAACCCACCCCGACAACGCCCCTGGACCCTTCTTCGTGGACCAGAGCTGCATCGACTGTGGCACCTGCTACACCATGGCGCCGGAGACTTTCGCGGACGCCGGGGACCACTCGCACGTGCATCGCCAGCCGGGGGATGCCCAGCGCTTGCGGGCCTCCATGGCGCTGCTGGCCTGCCCGACCGCCAGTATCGGCACCGACGACAAAGCCTCGATGGCCGAAGCCGCCCGGGCCTTTCCGGATCCCCTCGAGGACGAGGTGCACTTCTGCGGCTTCACCTCCGAGCAAAGCTTTGGCGCCTGGAGCTACTTCATCCACCGGTCGGCGGGCAACGTGTTGATGGATTCGCCCAAGGCCGCGCCGCCGCTGTTGAAACGGATCGAGGAACTGGGCGGCGTGGCCACCCTGGTGCTCAGCCATCAAGACGACGTGGCGGACCACGCAGCCTTTCATGCGCGCTTCGGCTGCGAGCGGATCATGCATTCGGCTGACCGCTTTGCCGGCATGGACCGCTACATCGACGGTAATGAGCCCGTGAGCCTGGCGCCGGACCTGCTCTTCATCCCCACCCCCGGCCACACCGCGGGAAGCGCCTGCCTGCTCTACCGCGACACCTTTCTCTTCACCGGCGACCATCTCTGGTGGAACCCCGAGCGAGGGATGCTGTCGGCTTCCAGGCGCGTGAACTGGCACAGTTGGAGCCAGCAGTTGCACTCCCTGGAAAAGCTTCTGGCCTTCGACTTCCGCTGGGTGCTGCCGGGTCACGGCGCTTCCAAGGCCACTAAAACACCGCAGGAGATGCGCCGGGAGCTGGAACGGGGTTTGGCTTACTTGAAGCAGCTCTGATCCCTCCTCCTCCGCTAGAGTGACTGCATCCCCATGAACCCCGAAGCGCCCGCCCCGAGCCCCATAGCCAGCCCCATGCCTACGCCGGTGATCTCCACCAACCGGCTGGAGGCCTTCAGCGACGGCGTCTTCGCCATCGTCATCACGCTGCTGGTGCTGGAACTCCGCCTGCCCTCCGGGCCCCTGCCGCTGGCGGAGAAGCTGCGCGTCATGGAACCCCAGATGGCGGCCTTCGTGGCGAGCTTCATCATCGTGGGCATGACCTGGATCGGCCACCACGGCCTGTTCCACCTCATCAAGCGCGTGGACAAATCGCTCATGTGGCTGAATTTCCTGCAGCTCCTGTGCGTCACGTTCATTCCCTTCCCGACGATGATCCTGGGACTCCACCCGCTGGACCCTGATTCCGTGCGCTTCTTCGCGGCGGTGTTGGTGCTCATCGGCGTGGCCTACAACCTGATCTGGTGGTACGCGAGCGCCGGCCATCGCCTCATCTATCGGAACCTCGAGCCTGCCCGCATCCGCCTGCAATGGATCCGGGGGCTCGCGTTCACGGCGGCCTACCTGGTGGCCTTCCTGTTGGCGGGCTTCAGCGTGAAGCTGAGCTTCCTGGTGCTCACCCTGGTGCCCCTCCAGTTCATGTGGCCGAGCCGCTTCGACCCGCGCCAGTACAAGGCTGCGGCCACCCCATGAGCGCCGTCGATTCCGAAAGCAGGGTCGAGGCGCTCCTCAACCTGGACGTGCTGGGGGAGGACGCGCCGAGCCCCATGCCCACGGCGGTCATGACCACCAACCGGCTGGAAGCCTTCAGCGACGGCGTGTTCGCGGTGGTCATCACCCTGCTGGTGCTGGACCTCCGCCTGCCCGCCGACACGGCGCCGCTACCGCTGCTGCAGCGGCTCTGGCTCATCTGGCCCAAGCTCGCAGCCTACGCCATGACCTTCGCCATCACGGGCATCTATTGGGTGGGCCATCACGGGCTGTTCACGCTGATCCGCCGGGTGGACCGGAACCTCATGTGGATGAACCTTTACCTGCTCATGTGCGTCAGCTTCATCCCCTTCCCGGCGAGCGTGATGGGCGCGGATCCCAAAGACCCCCTGGCCATCCGCCTCTACGCCGCCTCGCTGGTGGCGGTGGGGCTGGGCTTCGTGCTCATCTGGGGCTACGCCTCGAACTGCCGCCGGCTGGTGAGCGCGGACCTGGACCCGGCCATCGTCCGCATCGCCTGGGCCCGCTGCACCGTGGCGCCGGTGGTCTATGCCGCCGCCTTCCTGACGAGCTGGTTCCACCCCTGGGTGAGCTTGTCGCTGTTCCTGGCGGTGCCGGCCCTCTACATCGCGCCCAGCCGCTTCGACCCGAGGCAGTTCAAAACGTGAAGGGCATGGCAGCTCCGGGGCCTGTGGGACAATCGGGATTCTGCTCCGGGAGCGCCCATGTCCACTTCGACCGAATCCCCCATCACGGCGCCGCGCGGGACGCACCTGCACTGCAAGGGCTGGGTGCAGGAGGCGGCCCTGCGGATGCTGATGAACAACCTGGATCCCGACGTGGCGGAGCGCCCCGAGGATCTGGTCGTGTACGGCGGCCTGGGGAAGGCGGCGCGCAACTGGGACTGCTTTTACGCCATCGTGAAGGAACTTAAGCACCTGGGGGATGACGAAACGCTGCTGGTGCAGAGCGGCAAGCCGGTGGGGGTGGTGAAGACCCACGCGGACGCGCCCCGGGTGCTCATCGCCAACAGCAACCTGGTGCCGAAATGGGCGACCTGGGAACACTTCCGCGAGCTGGATAAGAAGGGCCTCATGATGTATGGCCAGATGACTGCGGGCTCCTGGATCTACATCGGGTCCCAAGGCATCGTGCAGGGCACCTACGAGACCTTCGCCGAGGCCTCGCGGCAGCACTTCGGCGGCACCCTTGCCGGGACCTGGACCCTCACGGCGGGCCTGGGCGGCATGGGTGGCGCCCAGCCTTTGGCGGTCACCATGAACGGCGGCGTGTGCCTGGCCATTGATGTGGACCGGACCCGCATCGAGAAGCGCATCCAGACCCGCTACCTGGATGAATGGACCGACAACCTGGAGACGGCCCTCGACCTGGTGCGCACCTACGTGGACGCCAAGGAGGCCCGGAGCATCGGCCTGCTGGGCAATGCCGCGGAGTTGCTGCCCCAGATCCTCAAGCGGGGCTACGTGCCGCAGCTCGTGACCGACCAGACCTCGGCCCATGACGAATACAACGGCTACATCCCGGCGGGGCTGTCCATGGAAGCCGCCTCGGAACTGCGGAAGAGCGATACGGCCGCCTACGTGGAACGCGCGCTCGGGTCCATGCGCACCCACGTGGAGGCCATGCTGGGCTTCCAGAAGGTGGGCAGCGTGGTCTTCGACTACGGCAACAACATCAGGGCCCAGGCCCAGCGTGCGGGGTTGGCTAATGCCTTCGATTTCCCGGGCTTTGTGCCGGCCTTCATCCGGCCCCTCTTCTGCAAGGGCATCGGCCCCTTCCGCTGGGTGGCCCTGAGCGGCGATCCGGAAGACATCGCCGTGACCGACGCCGCCATGATGGAGCTGTTCCCGGAGAACGCAGGCCTGATCCGGTGGCTAAAGGCGGCCCAGGAAAAGATCGCCTTCCAGGGACTGCCTGCGCGCATCTGCTGGATCGGCGCCGGGGAACGGCATCTGGCCGGGCTCAAGTTCAACGAGCTGGTGCGCACGGGCCAGGTGAAGGCGCCCATCGTCATCGGCCGCGACCACCTGGACAGCGGCAGCGTGGCTTCGCCGAACCGCGAAACCGAAGGCATGAAGGACGGCAGCGATGCGGTGAGCGATTGGCCCCTGCTGAACGCCATGACCGCCGCCAGCGGCGGCGCCTCCTGGGTGAGCTTCCACCACGGCGGCGGCGTGGGCATGGGCTACAGCCAGCACAGCGGCGTGGTGATCGTGGCGGATGGCACCGAACGCGCCGAGCGCTGCATCGCCCGGGTCCTCTGGAACGACCCGGCCCTGGGCGTCTTCCGCCACGCGGATGCCGGTTACGACGAAGCCCGTGAACACGCCGAGAAAATCGGATTGCACGTGCCGATGGGGTAGGTCCTGTTCCGTGGAAGCAGACCCAGACGTGGATGAACCTACGTAGGAGAGCGGAGTAGGGAATTCCGAGGTTCTCCTGTCGGCAGCTTCATGATTCGGACCCGCCCCTGCGTCGCTAAACTCCCTCCTTGTGACCGAATAGCGCGGTCCTCTGCCTGCTCGGGGCCCGGGTAAAGGCTATGCTCACGGGATGGCTCCCACCCAGCTTTCCCAAGGGCTCAGCCAAGCCGAGTCTGAGGCGCGGCTCTGGCAGCACGGGCCCAACGAACTGCCCGACCACCACCGCGGCAAGGGATGGGCCGCGGTGGTGGCGCTCCTGGCGCCCATCGTCGGGGAACCCATGCTGCTGCTCCTGGTCGGGGCCGGCGCCATCTACTTCCTGCTGGGCGACCGCGGCGAAGCTGTGTTCATGATGGGCTTCGTGGCGGTGGTCATCCTGCTGACCATCGTGCAGGAGCGGCGCACCCAGTCGGCGCTGAGGGCCTTGAAGGACCTCTCTTCGCCGCGGGCGCTGGTGGTCCGGGACGGCGAGGAGCGCCGCATTCCGGGCCGGGAGGTTGTGCCGGGAGACCTGCTTGTGCTCCATGAAGGGGACCGGGTCCCCGCCGATGCCCGGCTGGTCTCGGGCCTGCTGAGCGTTGACGAATCGCTCCTCACCGGTGAATCCGCCGCAGTCCAAAAGCGGATGAAGGAAAACGAGGAGGTGCTGCTCTTTGCCAGCACCCTGGTGACCCGGGGGCTGGGCCTGGCGGAAGTGACCACCACGGGCTCCGCCACGGAAGTGGGGAAGATCGGCCAGGAACTGCAGGGGGCGCCGCTGCCTGCCACGGCGCTGCAACTGGCCTCCCGGCGCATGGTGCGGGTGCTGGCGATCGTGGGACTGGGCTTCGCGGTGATCCAGGTGCTGCTGGGGTGGCTCTGGGTCGGCAAGGCCTTTCTGCCTAGCCTGCTGGACGGGCTGGCGCTGGCCATGGCCGTGCTGCCCGAAGAAATTCCCGTGGTGCTCACGATCTTCCTGGCCCTCGGGGCATGGCGGATCTCGCGCAGTCGGGTGCTGACCCGCCGTATGCCCGCAATCGAAATGCTGGGCGCGGCGACGGTTCTATGCGTGGACAAGACCGGAACACTCACGCTGAATCAGATGACGCTCAAGAAGCTGGCTATAGACGGCCGGACCGCCATCCTCGGCGCGGACGTCGCCGACCTGTCTGAAGAGTTTCATGCGCTGCTGGAGAACGCTATCCTGGCCAGCAAGCGGGACCCATTCGATCCGATGGAGCTGGCTCTGCAGGCAGCGGGCGACCGGCTGCTGATGAAAACCGAACATCTTCACCCGGACTGGTCCCTGTTTCGCGAGTACCCTCTCACACCGCATTTGCTGGCCGTCAGCCAGGCTTGGAAGCTCGGCGCGGGTGAAGATGTCGTCGTCGCCTCTAAGGGCGCCCCAGAGGCGATCGCCGCGTTGTGCCGGCTGTCGCCA
>JANXPB010000205.1 GCA_025357545.1 Holophagaceae bacterium | reverse complement strand
GGACGAGCTTGTGGCGTTGGCGCAGCAGCGAGGTAATCTCTGCTTCGGCCTGCTTGGATTTAGTGTCGCTGGTGGCCGAAGCGATGATGGCGTTGATATGATCCGAGCCCTTCACCTTCCGCATGACGGTGGTGTAGGGCGCGTGGATGGTGTCGTCCTGGTCGCCCATGGGCCCCCCGCCCTTCCGCTCCAGCACGCCGATCACTTCGAAGGGCAGCGAGCCGAGGCGGATGGTCTTTCCGATAGGGGCTTCACCGCCAGGAAAGAGGTTGTCCTGCACGGTCTTGCCGATGACGCAGACCTTCGCCTGCCCCCGGACCTCCTGCTCATTGAAGTAGCGCCCGGATTCCAGGTTCCAGGTCTTGATCTCGAGGTAGTTCGGCGAAGCGCCGGCCACGGAGCCCACCAGCCAATTGCTGTTGCCATAGACAGCGGGTTTGGACGTGCGGACGAAGGCCGTGGCGGCAGCCACGGAATCAGTCAATTCCCGGTCGATGGCCGTGGCGTCGTCTTCGGTGAGCGTGTCCACGCCGCCCAGGCCCACGGGCCCTCCGCCGGTCTTGGAGCTGGACCCCGAGAAAACCATGATCATGTTGGTGCCCATGCTGCGGATGATGGCTACCTGGGCCTGTTTGGACCCCTCACCGATGCCGATCATGGTGATGACCGCGCCGACCCCGATGATGATGCCGAGCATGGTCAGGAAGGCCCGCATCTTGTTGCGGGTGATGGCGAAGAAGGCCAATTTGATCAGTTCGATGAGCCCCATGGTGTACCTCTCTGGCCGTCCTGGAAGCCGCTTTGGGGGCAATGTTGCTTGCCTGGTCCTTCCCTCACGGCCTCTCGTATCGAATCTTCCTTCTGGAGCACCTGAAAGAAAAGCCCATCGGCTCAACGCATGCGTGGACCGCCGCCGGTGAGCGGGGTTGCGGCGGCGCCATTGGCGCGCTTGGGATCTTCGACGCCGACGATCACCTGCATCCCCTCGGCCACACCTTCGCCGCTGATCTCGGTGAACTGGCCGTCAGAAATGCCGGCCTTCACGACCATCACCTTTGGCTTGCCGTCGGTCCCGAGGACCCACACGCGGTCCTTCCGCGAGGCCACCAGGCCCCGCTGGGAAATGCCTCCAGCTGGAGCACCTCCGGGCGCGGTTCCAGGAGCACCAGGACGCTGACCGCCCTGGCCCATCTGGCCGGTGGTTCCACCCCTCTGTCCGGCCTGGCTTCCAGAGGGCTTGGCTTTAGCCGGATCCTCCAGCGGCATGAAGGCGGATGGGTTGAACCGGAGGGCCGCGGCGGGCACTTTGAGAACGTCCTGTTTGGATTGGGTCTGGATCGTCACATCTGCCGTCATGCCCGGCCGCAGCTTCAATTCACCATTGGAGACCTGCACAACCACCTTATAGTTAACGACGTTCTGCACCGTGATCGGCTCCAGCCTTACCTGATTCACCTTGCCCTCGAATTGGGTCTCAGGGTAGGAGTCCACCGTGAATTTGGCCGACTGGCCCTCCTTGACCTGACCGATGTCGGCCTCGTCGATGCTGGCTTCCACTTTCATCTTGGTGAGGTCCTGGGCGATGACGAACAGGTTGGGCGTACTGAAGCTCGCCGCCACGGTCTGGCCGATGTCGATGCTGCGGCTCACCACCACGCCGGCCACCGGAGCCTTGATGGTGCAGTAGTCCAGGTTCGCCTGGGCCTTGGCCAGGGTGGCCCTGGCGCTGGAGACATCGTTGCGGGAGCGGTCGGCGTTGACTTGGGCGGTATCGAGGTCCTGCTGGGAGATGAGCTTGTCCGCGAAGAGGCGCTTGGCGCGGTCGAGCTGCCGCTGGGCGTCCGCCGCGGCGGTTTCCGCTTTGCCGAGACTGGCTTTGGCATCCTGCACGGTGGCCGCGTAAACCGTGGTGTCGATCTGGGCGATGGGCTGGCCCTTCGTCACTTGGGAGTTGTAGTCCACATAGAGGTTGGAGATGGTGCCCGAGACCTGGGATCCCACCGTGACCTGGATAAGGCCCGAGAGCGTGCCCGATGCCGTGATGCGCTGTTGGATGTCGCCCTTTTGCACCGGCGCGGTCCGCCACTTCACGGCCTCCGGGGGTTTGGAGAACCAATAAATCGAACCACCCACAGCCAGGGTCCCGACGATACCCAGCCCGACCCACGTCCAACCCTTCATGTCCACCTCATGTCAGAAAATCCAATGCCCTACCTTGACATACGAGGGTGGCAGGCGCCCAAAAGTTTAACGAGTGTTGAAATATTTGATACCGAAACCCTGCTGCTCCGGAGCTCGTTCCTTCAGCGCAAGACCTCGAGACCTTCCTTCAGGGCCTTGGCTGCGAACCCGTTCACCAGGAAGACCTGGAAGAATCCCCCCGCCAGGATGATGGCGGTGCAAATCCAGATGGTCGTGGCCGACAGGAAGGTGTGGGCGGCCGGACTTTCGGCGCTCACCCGTTCCTGGGCTTCGGTCGGCTGTTCCAGGAAGAGGGCGACCACTACCCGAAGGTAGTAGTAGACGGACACCAGGCTCGCCAGCACGCCCAGCACCGCCAGGCCCACATGGCCGGTCTTCACCAGTTCCTTGAATATGAAATATTTCCCAAAGAACCCGCCCATGGGGGGGACGCCCGCCAGGCTCAGCATCGTGATGGTGAGGGCCACCCCCAGGGCCGGCCGCTTCCACCCGAGCCCCCGGAGCTCTTCGAACCGGGTGCGCTCGCCCACCAGGCCGAAAGCGGTGAGCATGCCGAAGGCCGCCATGTTCATGGCCATGTAGATGACCAGGTAGAACAGCACCGCAATGTAGGCCTCGGAGGTACCTGCCACGAAGCCCAACAGGAGGTAACCCGCATGGCTGATGCTCGAGTAGGCCAGCATGCGCTTGATATTGGTTTGCGGAAGGGCCGACAGGTTGCCCAGGATCATCGTGGCCGCCGCCAACAGCGCCAAAGCCATGCCCACCCGCCCGCCCACGGCCGTGTGCAGGCCGAGGCCGCCCGGAAAGGTCCGCATCAGCGCGATGACCGCTACGCCTTTGGTGGCGACGGACATGAAGCCTGCGATGGGGTGTGGCGCGGCTTCGTAGGCATCCGGCGTCCACTGGTGGAAGGGCACCGCGCTGATCTTGAACAGGAAGCCCAGCAGCAGCAGCCCGGCGCCGACGGACATCATCGGATCGACTCCGGATGTTTGGAGCAATCCGCCGATCTCGCGCACGTCCAGGCTCCCGGTGAGTCCGTAGAGCAGCACCGTGCCCATCAGGAAGCAGGCCGAGGCCACGGCGCCGGTGATGAAATACTTCATGCCGCCTTCCACGGACTGCTCACGGAAACGCATGGTGGCGGTCAGGACGTAAAGCGGGAGACTCAGCAGTTCCAGGCCCAGGAACATCATGAGCAGGTTGGTGGTGGAGGCGAACAGGAGCATGCCCGTCACCGAGAACAACAGCATCGAAAGAAACTCGCCCTTCACCCAGCCCTCGTGGTGCAGGTGGTCCCAGAGCTGCAGCACCGTCATCATGGCGGCCACGGTGACCAGGATTCCCGCGAACTGGCTCAGCCGGTCCATGCGGATCTGCCCGTAGACCATGCTCCGTTCCACGGACCACATTTGAATCAAGTAGTAGAAGCTCACCGACAGCGCCAGCAGGGCCATGCCGAACATGGCGGCCCGTACGGTCTTCAACGTGTCCTGGTCCCGGTCCAGGCTGGCGATGGGAATCAGGCAGGCGCCCAGAGCGGGCACCAGCAGAGGCATGACGGTGCCCCAGAGGTCGCCGGAGGGATTCATTTACGCACCTCTTCACCGCTGGTGACGTGCAGTTCACCGTGGGTGGCCACGGTCTCCTGATCAGAATTGGCGGGGGCGGCAGGCCGAACCTTCATGCGGGGTTCCGGGGCCCTGGCCGCTTTGAGCAGGTTGGACACGGGCGCTTCCGAGGCAGTCAGGAAGGAGCGGGGATGCAGCCCCATCCAGAAAATCAGCACCACGATGGGCACGATCACAGCGATTTCCCGCACGGAGAGGTCCGAATGGACATGGTGCGTGCCGCTGTCCTCATCCTTGTTCTCCGGGCCCCAGAACACCCGCTTGACCATCCACAGCATGTACACCGCGCCCAGCAGCACGCCGAGGGTCGCCAGGCACGCGAAGACCCGGCCCCAGGCGAAGCCGGAGATATAGGTGCCGTTCAGGATCAGGAATTCGCCCACAAACCCGTTGGTGAGCGGCAGGCCGATGGAGCTGAGGGTCACGATGAGGAAGAAGGCCGTGAACACGGGCATCTTGGTGGCCAGCCCCCCAAAATCCGCGATCATGCGCGTGTGGGCCCGGTCGTAGAGCATGCCCACCAGCAGGAACAGCGCGCCGGTGCTGATGCCATGGTTGAGCATCTGCAGCATGGCGCCCTGGGTGCCGATGACGGTCATGGAGGCCAGGCCGAGCATCACGAAGCCCATGTGCGATACGGAGCTGTAGGCCACGAGCTTCTTGATGTCCCGCTGCACCATGGCCACCAGCGCGCCATAGATGATGGCCAGGACGCTGAGCAGCGCTATGGGTCTCGCGTAGTGCGCAAATGCGCTGGGAAACATCGGCAGGGCGAAGCGGATGAAGCCGTAGGAGCCAAGTTTCAGGAGCACACCCGCGAGGATCACCGAGCCCGCCGTGGGCGCCTGGACGTGGGCGTCCGGTAGCCAGGTGTGGAGCGGAAAGAGCGGCACCTTGATGGCGAAGGCCAGCGCGAAAGCCAGGAAGAGCGTGCACTGGACACTAAAGGGGAGGCCCAGGGCGGTGATGGCCATGAGCTCCGGCGCGAAGGTGCCGGCCTTGGTGGCCAAGTAGAGCAGCGCCACCAGCCACAGCAGCGAACCCGCCAGGGTGTAGAGGAAGAACTTGTTGGCCGCGTACTTGCGGTCGTCGCCGCCCCACACGCCGATCATGAAGTACATCGGAATGAGCATGGCTTCCCAGAACAAGTAGAAGAACAGCAGGTCCTGGGCCATCAGCGCGCCCAGCATGCCCGACTCGAGGAGCAGGAAGAGCGCCATGAAGGCGCCCTCCCGCTTGGTGATGCTGCGGTAGGTGCCCAGCATGGTGAGGGGCGTCAGGAAGGTCGTCAGCATCACCAGCCAGAGATTCAGCCCGTCGATAGACAGCGCGTAGTCCACCGGCAGCCCCATCACCGAGAACCAGGGCATGTGTTCCGAAAAGATGAGGCCCATGGCGCCATCAGGCGGCACCGTCAGCAGCCGCGAGGCGCTGATGAAAAAGAGACCCGCGGCGCCAAAGATGGCCAACAGCTTCGCCAGGGGCGCGTGCTTCTCCGGGAAGCAGAGGATCAGCAGCCCCCACAGCGCAGGCGCGAACACCAGGAAGGTCAGAAGGTGATTGCTCATCCACTCGGTCATCGGGGCCTACTTCAGGAAGATGTAGAGCAGGGCGAGGGCGCCGAGGCCCATGCTGAGCACGTAGTTGCGGACGCGGCCGGTCTGGAGGAGCGCCATGAAATCCCCGGCCACGCGGGTGAGGGCGCCTGGCAGGTTCACGCCGATGCCGTCGATGATGATCACGTCGAAGAGCTTCCACAACACGTTGCCGAACCAGCGGGTGGGCCGCAGCAGGTAGCCCTCCACCAGCTCGTCCACGAAGTACTTGTTGAGCAGCAGAGTGTGGACCCCGGGGAATTTCGCGGCGAGCCGCTCGCTCTTTTCGGTGCCCTCCTTATAGAGGAACCAGCCGAAAAGGCCGAAGCCCGCGGCGGCCACCACCGAGACGCCCATCAGCAGCAAGGCAGGTCCTTCGGGGACTCCCCCTGTTTCCGCTTCGGCGCGGCCATAGGTGAGGGCCGGCTCCAGCCAGTGTTCGATGGCGAAGGTCCCGCCCAGCACTTTCGGGATGCCCCAGAAGCCCGCCAGCACCGAACCCACCGCCAGCGCCGCCAGAGGCGCGGTCATGGTCCAGGGGGATTCGTGGGCATGTTCGAGGGCATGGGAGTCCCGGGGCTCGCCCCAGAAGGCGAGGGCCATGAGGCGCGCCATGTAGAAGGCCGTGCAGCATGCCGCCACCAAGCCCACGGCCCAGAGGGCGGGGCTCTTCATGAAGGCCAGGTAGAGGATTTCGTCCTTGCTGAAGAAGCCCGAGAAGCCGGGAATGCCCATGATGCACAACGTGGCGATGAGCATCGTCCAGAAGGTGACCGGCAGCTTGTCCTTGAGCCCGCCCATGCGGAACAGGTCCTGCTCATGGTGCATAGCGTGGATCACGGAACCGGCCCCAAGGAAGAGCAGGGCCTTGAACCAGGCGTGGGTGAAGACGTGGAAGAAGCCCGCCGCGAAGCCTGCCGAGCCGAGGCCCAGGAACATGTAGCCCAGCTGTGAGACCGTGGAATAGGCGAGAACCTTCTTGATGTCCCGCTGCACCAGGCCGATGGTGGCGGCAAAGAGCGCCGTGAGGCCGCCCACCCAGGCGATGGTGGTCATGGTGTGGGGCGTCAGGCTGAAGACCGGCGCCAACCGGCAGATAAGGTAGATGCCGCTGGTGACCATGGTGGCCGCGTGGATCAAGGCGGATACGGGCGTCGGCCCCGCCATGGCATCCGGCAACCACAAATAGAGCGGGAGCTGCGCAGACTTGCCCGTGGCGCCCACGAAGAGCATCAGGGTGGCGAAGGTCAGCATCCCGAAACCGACCTCGACGGGCATGTGCCCCGCTTGGCGCAGGATGTCGCCCACGGTGAGGGTGCCGAACATGGCGAAGAGGGCCATCATGCCTACGGCCATGCCCAGGTCGCCCACGCGGTTGAAGAGGAAGGCCTTCAGGCCCGCGGCGGGCGCGTAATCCGTTTCAAAGTAGAAGCCGATGAGCAGGTAGGAACAGAGGCCCACGCCTTCCCAGCCCACGAAGAGCAGGGGCAGGCTCGAGCCCAGTACCAGAGTGAGCATGAAGAACACGAAGAGATTCAGGTAGGCGAAGTAGCGGGCGTAGCCCTCCTCCTCGGCCATGTAGCCCACGGAGTACAGATGGATCAGCGCACCGATGCCCGCCACCACCAGCATCATGGTCCCGGAGAGCGGATCGATGGTCAGGCCGAAGGGAACGCTGAGTGAACCGGTGGCCATCCAGGTGCCGTAGACCAGGTCCAGCCGGTGGCCCGGCGCGGCCTTCATGGCGAAGAAGGCCATCACCGCGACAATGAAAGAAGCCACGACACTGCCCACCGCCACCACGGTGACGGCCCGCTTGCCGGCCTTCTTGCCGACGAGTCCGTTGAAGGCGGCGCCGAGGAGCGGCAGGATCGGGATGAGCCAGGCGGATTTCATCGGGATTCCCCACTTCCGAATTCAGGATCGTTTCTATTCATCGCGGATAGAGACACGAATGCCCAAATAGACACAATCAACGAGCCGAGCCCAAACCCCAACAATGCAAAACACAGCCGACTGTGGCCCCGGTCGAATAGCACCCAGGCCATGAGAGCCGAGGCAGGAAGGGCCACAATCATCCCCCTAACATTTTTCAGGAAGGCCACGCACTTGACCCGATCGACAGCCCGTGCAGTTTTTCTCATGCCGTTGAGCCCCAAGCCCACGAAAGCCAAAGCGGCAGGAAAGGAAAGAAAATTCATTGGATCCATTCCACCCTCATTGCTTCAGCGAATCCGCCCGGTCCGCGTCGGTGGTGGCGCGGTGGCGGAAAAGGGCGATGACCAGGGCCAGGCCGATGGCGGCCTCGCAGGCGGCGACGCCCAGGATGAACAGGTAGAAGACCGTGCCGGTGACATCGCCGCCGCGGAAGCGCGCGAAGGCCAGCAGGGCCACGTTGGCGGCGTTGAGCATGAGCTCGATGCCCATGAATTGCATAAGCAGAGTGCGGCGCAGCAGCACCGTGGCCAGCCCGATGATGAAGAGCAGCAGCGCCACGAGAATGTAGCCCTGCAGGGAGCCGTTGAGCCCGGTCATGGTCACAGCTCCTTTCGGGTGAGGGCCACGGCCCCGACCATGGCCGCCAGCAGCAGCAGGCCGATGATTTCGAAGCCCAGGAGGTGGTTGCTGAACAGTTCTTCGCCAACCCGGTCCAGGTTCATGCCCGCCACGGGAAGGGCTCTGTCATTGAGCGCAGCCAGGGCCTTCGAGCCCATCACGAGGCGAAACGCGAAGGCGCCGAAGACCGCCACCAGGGCCGCACCGGTCCAGCGCTGGATGGGCCGCGCCAAGAGGGCGGGCTCCTCCTCGTGGGAGTTCAGCAGCATGATGGTGAAGAGCACCAGCACCATGATGGCGCCGCTGTAGACCACGATCTGGAGGGCGGCGGCCACCGGATTGGAGAGCATCAGGAAGAGCCCGGCCACGCCGAAAAACGTGAGCACCATGCAGAGGCCCGCCACGATGACGTTTTTCTGCTGGAACATGGCCAGGGCGCCGGCGAGGGTGATCAGGGCAAACACGAGGAACATCATCCGCTCCTAGGCCAGGCCAACGTGGGTGTCGGGACGTCGGGGCGTGGCGGGGCTCTCTTCCTGGTTCGAAAGCCGTGCCTTGCCATCCGCATCGGCGTACGTGTTCATGAGGTCCCACTTCCCGAAATTCAGGCTCAGCCGGTCGTAGGCCGCCAACTCGTATTCGTTGCGCAGCCAGATGGCGTCCTTGGGACAGGCTTCCTCGCACATGCCGCAGTAGATGCAGCGCAGCATGTCGATCTTGAAGACGCTGGGCCGTTTTTCTTCGAAGCCCTGGGTGAAGTTCAGCTCGCTGAACTCCTCGGCCTCGATGCTGATGCAGCGGGCAGGACAAGCCTCCTGGCACATGAAGCAGGCCACGCATTTGATGGCGCCATCCTCGAAGCGCTTCAGCTCATGCAGGCCGCGGTAGCCCGCGGGCATGGCCTTCTTCATGTCCGGGTACTGGATGGTGAAGCGCCTGCTCGTGGGCGTGGCCAGCTGCTTCAGGAAATGGCGGAAGGTGATGGCCATGCCCTTCATCACCGGCCACACATAGCTGCGGTCCAGCCAGGTGAGTTCGACTTGCTTGACGATGACGCCCATCAGAGTCCTCCTCGCGTCATCCACCAGGCGTTCCAGATGAGGTTCACCATGGACAGGGGCAGCATCACCTTCCACCCCAGGAACATCAGCTGGTCGTAGCGGAAGCGCGGCAGGGTCCAGCGCACCCACACAAAGACCCACAGGAAGAACAGCAGCTTCACCAGGAAAGCCAGGATCGTCAGCGGCACCGGGGCGTCGGGCATGAAGGGCACGGACCAGCCGCCGAAGTACATGGTCGCGATGAGGGCCGAGGCGGTGGTCATGTGGGCGTATTCAGAGAGGGCCAGCAGCGCGAACTTCATGGAGCCGAATTCCGTGTGGAAGCCCGCCACGATCTCGGCCTCGCCTTCCGCGAAGTCGAAGGGCAGGCGGTTGCTTTCGGCGAACATGCAGGTGAAGAAGACCAAAAAGCCCAGAGGCTGGCGGAAGATGAACCAGCCGTTGGCCATCTGGTCCTTGATGATCTCGCCGGGATCGTAGCCACCGACCTTCATGAAGATGGCGATCACCGCTAGGCTCAGGCCGATCTCGTAGCTAACCATCTGGGCCGAGGCGCGCATGCCGCCGAGGATGGACCATTTGTTGTTGCTGCTCCAGGCCGCCACCAGGATGCCGTAGACTGCCACGGCGCCAATGGCCAGCGGATAGAGCATGCCCATGCCGTTGCCCGGTTCCAGAACGCTCAGGTGGTACATCGCGCTCCGGTAGCTGAAGCTGCGGCCGAAGGGAATGACCGCGAACCCGATGAGGGCCGGCACGAAGGCCAGCAGCGGCGCGATCCAGTAGAGCCGCTTGGTGACGTGGGGGGGGACCTGGTCTTCCTTGAAGAAGAACTTCACACCATCCGCCACGAGCTGCGGCAACCCCAACAACCGCCAGCGGCCGAACAGCAAAGCCCGGTTGGGCCCGATGCGGTCCTGCAACATGGCGCTGCCCCGGCGTTCCACCCAAGTCCAGAGCGAACCCACGCCCATGATGAAGCCGAACACGATGAGAACCTTCAGCAAGGTCCAGATCAGCACGGCCGAGAGGCCTGTCAGATGGGCAAGCGATTCCATGCAAGGCTTCCGCTGGTGGGAGGAAAATCCCTTTTGAGACCTTAGCAGGGCTGAGGGCGGGGCTCCAGGGAGCAGTCCAGGGGCCGCAGTCA
>JANXPB010000177.1 GCA_025357545.1 Holophagaceae bacterium | reverse complement strand
CAGGCGGCCATCCTTGGTCACCCAAAGGTTTTCCGGCTTGAGATCCCGGTGGATGACGCCCTTGTCGTGGGCCGCCGCCAAGCCCCGGGCCATCTGGATGGCCAGCTCGATGGCTACCCGAGGCGGCAGAGCGCCCTGTTTGAGTCGCGTGCCGAGGGATTCGCCTTCCAGTAGTTCCATCACCGCATAGATGGTGCCTTCTGCCTGGCCGAGGTCGAATATGCCGGTGATGTTGGGATGGTTCAGCGCCGCGACCGCCTTGGCTTCCCGTTCGAAACGGCCGAGCGCATCAGGGTTCTTCGAGAAATCCGCGGGCAGCACCTTCACCGCCACATAGCGGTCCAGCCTTGCGTCCCTGGCCTTCCACACCTCGCCCATGCCGCCCACGCCGAGGAGCGAGAGCACCTCGTAGGGGCCGAGCCTCACGCCGGGGGTGAGGGTCATTTCAGGCCTTTCACCACGAACAGGTTGGATTCCGTGACGCGCACGTAGTTGAAGGCCCAGGTCTGGGCGTCAGGGCTCACGAGGACCTGGTCAATGCGGATGAGCCCGGTCGGATCCGTGGGTTTGAGGACCTTCCAGGGCCGGCGCGCGCCGGTCCGGGGATCCAGCAGCTCCAAGGGGATCTCGAAGGTCCCGGGCCGGCGGAGGAGGAGGGCGCCATCCTGCATCCAGCCCGCGAGCTGGTCCCCATCGCCCAGCTTCACCGGAAGGGTGTTCGTCTGGCCGTTGCGAAGGTCCAGGGTGGTGAGGACGCCACCGTCCAGGGCGCGCAACCGCAGGGCCGAGTCGGAGGGATGCCGGGCCCCGCCCGTCACCCGTGCGGTGTCTTCGGCCTTGAGCAGGGTTCGCGCCGTCCCGGTGCGCAGGTCCAGGCTCTCGACGGTGAAGCCGGTGGGTCCCGCCTTGCACTGGGCGAAGATTTGGTCCGCGTCGGCCCCGAAGCGGATCGTGGAGGGGACCGGTTCCTTCCAGGGCAGGGGGATGACCTTGGGCAGGCCCATGCCCAGGGGCACCTTCAGGAGCTGGGACTTCTGGAAGTCCCAGGCCAGGATCCAGGCCGAGTCCGGCGAGAAGTCCAGCCCGGCGCAGCGTCCGAGGTTCAGGGGCGGGGCGCCGCCCTCGTCCCAGACCAGGGTGGTGGTCGACTCCCGCGCGCCGAGGCCGAGGGTGGTGTGCAGCAACAGCTTGTGGCCATCCCGGGAAAGGGCCACCGCCGTGGTGCCCTTGCT
Source organism: Holophagaceae bacterium (assembly GCA_025357545.1). Classification (GTDB taxonomy): domain Bacteria; phylum Acidobacteriota; class Holophagae; order Holophagales; family Holophagaceae; genus JANXPB01. The sequence continues at coordinate 5,572 of JANXPB010000177.1, read as the reverse complement.
CAGGGCGATGCGGCGGGGCGGGCCTCCTGGACCTTCGACCTGGACCTCGGTGCCGAACATCTCCCGCTCCCACAGGAGCGTGCCATCGGGCCGCGCGTCATGGATCACGGCGAGGGAGGGATCGGTGCGGAGGAGCCGCGTAGCGCCATCCAGGCCGATGGCCACCAGGCCGTTGGTCTGGGCGCCCGGGTAGTTGGGCAGGCAGGCCAGGATCGCGCGGCCGTCGGCGGACCAGCAGAGCCCGTCGGCGCCCACGAAGGTCGCCAGGGTCTTCGGCTTTCCCTGGCGGTCCGCCACCATGGCGGTCCAGCCTCGGTCATCCTGCAGCCAGAAGGCCACCCGGCGGCCGTCCGGCGCGATATGGAGGTCGTTGATCGAGCCGGTCACCTCAAGGAGCTTGGTGCCCAGGGGCCACTCCAGGCGGGCCACTCCCCCCGAGGGAGCGAAGGCCGCCGCGATGCTGCCGTCGGCGGCCATGTCGGCGGTACGGCAATTGGGGGCCAGAGCCTTGGGTTCCGAACCTTCCGAACTCAGGAGGGAGAGCGTCCCGGAGGTGGAAGTGGCGCCCCAGCCTTCGGCCTTCTGCAGGAAGAGCACCTGGCCGTCCCGGCCCACGGCGAGGAAATCCGCCTTCGGGGGGCCGAAGGGCGTGGCCTCGCCGCCATCTGCCTTCATGCGGAACATGCGGGTCTCGCCGCCGTCCCAGGTGGCGCTGTAGTAGATGCCCTGGCCATCCGGCGTGTAGCGGGCGCGCAGCACATTGCCTCGGCGGAAGGTCAGCTGTTGGAATTCGGGTTCGGCCGGCCGGCCGCCACGCAAAGCCCAGCCCGCCACGGCCGAGACCGCCAGAAGGCAGCCCACCAGGGCGGTCCACTTCCAGGTAGTGCGCCGGTTCGGCGGCGCGAAGGGGGCCGTGAAGGGGGCATTGGAATTGGTGGTGGGCGCGGCCGCGTTTTCCAGCGCGAAGGCCAGGTCCTGGGCATCGTGGAAGCGCCGGGCCGGGAGCTTCTCCAGGCAGTGGTCCACGATGCGGCGCAGGCCCACGGGAATGGGTTGGCCCGAGTCCAGCAGCTCCGGCGGGTCCTCCTTCAGGATCGCGGCCATGGTGTCGGCGGCGGTATCGCGGGTGAAGGCCTTCTGGCCGGTGAGCAGCTCGAAGAGCACCACGCCGAAGCTGAAGATATCGCTGCGGGCATCGACCGCTTCGCCGCGCACCTGCTCGGGGCTCATGTAGCCCATGGTGCCGAGGATCATGCCTTCCTCTGTGTGCAGCCCGCGGCCAGGACTGACGGCTTCGGTGGCGAGGAAGGACTGGGAGCCGCGGCCCAGGGGGGCCACCTGCTTCGCCAAGCCGAAGTCGAGGATCTTCAGGCGGCCTTCGGCGGTGATCCAGAGGTTGTCGGGTTTGAGATCCCGGTGGATGACGCCCTTGTCGTGGGCCGCGGCCAGGCCGTGGGCCATCTGCACCGCCAGCTCGGTGGCCAGGCGGGGTGCGAGGGGGCCTTCCAGCAACCGCGTGCGCAGGGATTCGCCCTCCAGCAATTCCATCACTGCGTAGGCCGTGTCCCCCACCCGCCCGATGTCGAAGATGCCCGTGATGTTGGGGTGGTTCAGCGCCGCCACCGCCTTGGCTTCACGCTCGAAGCGGGCCAGCGCGTCGGCGTTCGCGGCCATCTCGGAGGGCAGCACCTTGATGGCCACCAGACGGTCCAGCCGTGTGTCCTTGGCCTTGTAGACTTCGCCCATGCCGCCCGCGCCAAGGGGCGCCAGGATTTCATAGGGGCCAAGCTTGGTGCCGGGAGCAAGGGTCATCGAGCGGGTTCCCAGGTGAGGACAAATGATAGCGGCACCAGCGGTGTGTTCACCGCTTTCCCCTGAGCTGTGGGACCCCGTGAATAGCTCAAAACGATGTTCATGGCTTGGCCACCTTGAGCTTGAAGAGCAAGGCTGGTGAACGTTCCATGACCATATAAGCGAAGGTCTTGCCATCCGCCGACACACGGACATCCTTGATGCCCAGAATGCCTTTGGGCGAGTCGGCCTTCAATGCTTTCCAGAGTTGATCCTTCCCGCTTTTCAGATCCCGCACATGCACTTCGTAGGGAATCTGTGGACTGTTCGAACCCCAGTAGAAGCCCGAGCTGTCCTTCAACCAGCCCAGGACACGACTACTGTTGGACTGGAAATCCAGAGGCTGGAGTTCGCCCCCCTGGAGCGGCAGGAGGTAAGTCTTGATCGCATCGGCCTCAGTGCGGAAGACAATGGCCAGACGCCCGTCCGGACTGGGCTTTTCCCTACCGCGGAAGGCGCCGAATTGTTTTTCGACCTTGCCCTCCAGCGTCATGGTTCGCAGCTGGTTTTCGCCGCTTGGGGTGCGGCTGGCGATCAGAAGCTGTTTGCCCCCGGGCAGCAGATGGGCGAAAGGATGTTCAAAGGAACCCGGAATTTGGACAGGCCGTCCCTGGCCCAAAGGGATAAGGGTGAGTCCAAATTGCTTTTCCCCCAAAGCCAACCTTGCGACTACAGCATCACCATCCGGCGATAAACCCGGAAGATCCCCTTTCCCAAGGAGGGTCGGTTCCTTGGTCTGCCGGTCCGCCAGCCATATTTCTTGTCCTCGGCTGGAGTAGATCAGACGATTTCCGGGGCCATCCATGTCTTCGATTTTCAACCCTTGGGCATCCATCAGACGTAACGGAATTCCAGCGCCCTCCCAGCTGAGTTGGACTTGTGTGGTGCCTGTACCTACCAACAGATCGCCATCAGGAAAGGCGGCCAGGAATTCCAGGGGCAGGGGCAGCCGAGCCAGGGTCTCCAGGGAGCCAGTGCGCAGGTCCACCCTGTCCACCAAAGCCTCTTGATCCCGAGTGGACTGAATCACGAAGAGCCCAGCTTTGGTCCATAGGCAATCCAAAAGATCAGGAATAGGAAAGGTCCGGCAGCTGCCGTTCGTGGGTGTCAACAGGTGCAGTTCGCTGCTTCCTGCCACTCCCCCGATGAAAGCAAGAACATTTCCATCAGGGGAGAAGGCCAGCCGAGGTTCCAGGCCAAAACCATAGGGAAGTCGGTAGATCTCCTTGCCGGCCGGGAATTCAATCACTTGCGCGGCAAGTTCGGGATGGTTGACGACCAAGGCTTGCCGCGCCCCATCCGGATGCCAGGCCATGGCGTAGACATTGTCCAGCACATCCCGGGGTGCTCCCCCCCCCGCCGGGGCCAAGGCCAACATGCCCCAAGGCTGGGTGACCGTAGAGTGCCGAAGCAGGGCCAGCTCCCCCTTGGCTGAAACCCCAAGGATGTCGTATCCATCTATCCCCATGGCTCTGGGGCGCGGGACATCCAGATCCTGAGCCATCAATTCACGGCTGCCGTCCGGTTTGAGCTGGGTGAAAAGGATGCTGCGCCCGCCGGGGGCGACCACCGCGGAGGTATAAGGTTCAGGGCGTTTGAGTAAGGCTTGGAAGCCAGGCGGCTCCGGTGGCTTGGTTCCTTGGTGGCGCCCAAAGGCGAAACTCAGCAGCGCCACGAGGGGTACCAGGCCAGCCGCGGTCCACCACAGGGCCTCGCTCGCTTTGGCCTTCGGGAAGGCACCCACCGTTCCAGGCAGGGAGCCGGATAGAGGGCCGGATGGGGCTGACAGAACTGATTGGAGGTTGTAGGCCAGGTCCTTGGCGCTCTGGAACCGTGCATCCGGGAGTTTCTCGATGCAATGGGAGATGAGGTGCTCAACCAGCGGTGGGACATTCAGCGACTCGGGAAAGGAGGGAGCGTCATCCCGGAGAATCCCATGCAGGATTTCCACGGCGCTGGAGCCTTCGAAGGGTCGGTGGCCTGCGATCATTTCCCATAGCACCAGACCGAAGGCGAAGATATCGCTACGGGCATCCACAGGCTCTCCGCGAACCTGTTCCGGGCTCATGTAGCCCACCGTGCCGAGGATCACCCCTTCCCTGGTCGCGTGGCCCTTGGGCAGCGGAATGGTCTCCTGGTCGGAGCCGGACCCGCTGATTCGGAGCGCGGTCTGCTTGGCCAGCCCGAAGTCCAGGATCTTCAGCCTGCCCTCGGTGGTGATCCATAGATTGTCTGGCTTGAGATCCCGGTGGATGACGCCCTTGTCATGGGCCGCGGCAAGCCCGTGGGCCATCTGCACGGCGAGCTCGATGGCCTTGCGCGGCGTGAAGGGTCCTTGCAACAGACGCTGGCTCATGGACCCGCCTTCGAGCAATTCCATGACGACGTACGGTGTCGCTTCGTGAACTGCAAAATCGTGAATGCCCACGATATTCGGATGGTTCAGCGCCGCCACGGCCTTGGCTTCCCGCTCGAAGCGAGCCAGGGAATCTGGATTCTTTGCGACGTCCTCTGGCAGCACCTTGATGGCTACGAAGCGATCCAGCCGCGTGTCCTTCGCCTTGTAGACTTCGCCCATGCCGCCCGCGCCGATGGCGGCGAGGATCTCGTAAGGGCCGAGCTGGGTGCCGGAAGCGAGCGTCATTTCGCGCTCTTGGCTTTTGGTGGCAACCCCATGATGCCTTCGGCGACCATCAGGCTGAACATGCGTTCGGACTCGGAAATCACCAGCTTGGAACCGTCCGGCGAGAGGCCCAGGGATTCGGTCACCCAGTCCGTATCGAAGCCCGCCAGGGGCTTGCGGGTGGTGCGGGTGTCCCGGCCGGGTTCAAAGTCTTGGATGAAGACGCCATCAATGCCCTTCTCATCCTGGCCCGTGAAGATAAGGTGGCGGTTATCGGCGGTCCAGCGGCTCCTCCCGAGGGTCGCCACGGTCTTCCGGCTTCCGGTCAAGGCGGTGTGGAAGGCCTCCTTGCCATCCTCAACGCGCACTACCCGGAGGTTCACCCGAAGGGGCGCCTCCTGGTCAGGGCAGACGACGAACTGCCCGTCGGGGGAGACCTCGGGGAGGATCATGGTGGTGCCGCCCACCAGAAGGGTCGCCCCGGACCCGTCCGGATGGACCTTCCAGAGTCCGGGCTGCTTCGTATTGGTGGACATGTAGAGGATCCAGGCGCCATCCCGGGTCATGGTTGGGTTCTCGGCATCCACCCCGTCGTGGCTCACCTGGCGGGAGCCGCTGCCGTCGGTGTTGGCCATCCAGATCTCGAAGGCTCCGGTGCGGTTGGAGCTCCAGAGGATGTGCTTCCCATCCGGCGTGAAGCCGGGATCCCAGTCCTCAGCGGCATCGTCGGTAAGGCTCTTCACGATGCCGCTGCGGCTCGATACCTCCCACAGGTCCAGGTTTCCCGAGCGGTTGGAGGAGAAGACCACCCAGTCCCCATCGGGGGAGAAGACCGGCTGGCGGTCGTTGCTGGTGTTGCGGGTGAGCCAGCGGGGTGGCTCCTTGGACTTCAGGTGGTACTCGCGCAGAGCCTGGCGCCCGGACATCCCATCGAATACCACCCTCCCGCCCGGAAGGACATCCAACGTGGTGGCCGAGACGGGGGCCCAGAAGAGCGGTCGGGAGGTTCCAGTGCGCAGATCCTGTAGGAAGCCCTTGGAAGGGCTGAGTGCCACACCATTGCCAGTGACGGACTCTGCCTGGGCATAGACCACCTCG
>JANXPB010000170.1 GCA_025357545.1 Holophagaceae bacterium | reverse complement strand
CGCAGAAGTGTCCGCGCTGCTGGGCCGCATGCCCTCCGCCGTGGGTTACCAGCCCACCCTGGCCACGGAGATGGGCCAGTTGCAGGAGCGCATCACTTCCACCAAGAAGGGCTCCATCACGTCGGTGCAGGCGGTGTACGTGCCTGCGGACGACTACACCGACCCCGCGCCGGCCACCACCTTCGCGCACTTGGACGCCACCACCAACCTGAGCCGCGAAATCGCCGCTCTGGGCATCTACCCGGCGGTGGATCCCCTGGCTTCCAGTTCCCGACTGCTGGATCCCCGCATCCTAGGGGACCACCACTACAACACCGCCATGCGCGTGAAATCCATCCTGCAGAAGTACAAGGAACTGCAAGACATCATCGCCATCCTCGGCATGGATGAACTCAGCGACGACGACAAGCTGGTGGTGGCCCGCGCCCGCAAGATCCAGCGCTTCCTCAGCCAGCCCTTCTTCGTGGCCGAGCAGTTCACGGGCATGACCGGCAAGTACGTAAAGCTTGAAGATTCCATCAAGGGCTTCAGCGAGATCTGCGACGGCAAGTGGGATCATCTCCCCGAGCAGGCCTTCTACCTGGTGGGCACCATCGAAGAGGCCGCCGAGAAGGCTGAAAAAATGGCGGCATCAGCCTAAGGAAATCCCTAATGTCTACTGAACATCGACAGGATATTGCGGTAAACGTTTCAACGGGCGTCTCTCCTGGGATGCAGGTGACTCGCGCCTCCGAGCCCATCCTTCTGGAAGTGGTCACTCCGACCAAGCGTGTCTTCGGCGCGCAGGTGTCGGAGGTCTCCTTTCCTTCCGCCGCCAACGGGTACTACGGCATCCTGCCGGGCCACACGCCGGTGATGACGCCCCTTGGCCAGGGCCTTGTCTATTACGTCCAGGGCGGCCAGAAGCACTGGCTGACGGTATTTGGGGGTTTCGCGGAAGTGGGGCCGGACCACGTCACCATCCTGGCCCGGGAATCCGAAACCGTGGATGAGATCGATCTGGACCGTGCCGAAGCTGAGCGCCAGCGGGCCACGAAACTCATCAAGGAAGCCCAGACCGAACACGATCTCGACGAAGCCCAGGCCGCTTTGGACCGTAGCATCATCCGCATCAACGCCGCGGGGCATCCCGGGGGGCACGGGTTCTGACCGGCATTGACTTTGAATTTTGAACCGTGAGCAAAAGGCCCCTTCGGGGGCCTTTTCAGTTCCGCTTAAAACTCGAAAACGGAGCTCTGCTCCAGCATGCGGATGCGCCGGTCGGGGATGGCCTGGATCTGCGGGAGCATCGTGGGCTTGTCGCCGGGGGTCAGGTGGTAGATGCCCACAGGCACGTCCACCTTCAGCTTCTTCAATTCCTCGCCCAGCATCTTGGGGGTGAGGTGCTTGCTGGCTTCCGCCAGCCAACCCTGCTCGTTGGGGAAGCTGGCTTCAGTGATGAAGAGCTTGAGGTTTTTGGTCTGGTTGGCGACCTCGTAGATCCGGTCGGTCTGGGCGGTGTCGCTGGTGAAGATGAAGGCGCTGTGGTCGTCCTCCACTTTATAGCCCACGCAGGGCACGAGGTGGTTCACCCGGATCGGGGTGATGTGCAGGCCTTCCACGTCGTAGGTGCGCTCGGGTTCAACTTCGGTGTAGCGGATGGTGGGATGGTGGGGGGTGGGGATGACGCTGAAATCCGGCCACAGCTCGTCATTGAAGAGATGGCGGCGCAGCGAGTCCAGGGTTTCGGGCAGGGCGTGGATCTCCACCGGGCCCGTGGTGTGGCCGAAGATGTTCTTCGTGAAGAAGGGCAGGGTGCAGATGTGGTCCAGGTGCGAGTGGCTGATGAAGATGTGCCGGATGCGGATCTGCTCTTCCACGGTCAGGGCCTGGGTGATGGAACCCGCATCGATGGCCACGGTGCCGTTGATGAGGAGCCCCGTGAGGCGCTCGCCTTCGGCCTCGCCGCCAGAACAACCCATGATGCGAAGTTGCATGACTCCTCGGGAATCCCGAATGATACCCATAAGGCGCGGTGTAAAAAAGGCCTGCGAGGCCCCAGGCTAGAATCGGATCCCGGCGTACAGCCCGATCTGGCTCTGGGGGGCCATGGCCTTGCGGATGCTATCGGGGCTGCTGGTGCGGTCCTCCTTGCTGAGGGGCGCCGCCAATTCCAACCGGATGAAGGGGCTGACCACCGGCAGCGGCAGTGAGAAACCGAAGCCCGCCCGGGCCCAGGGCCGAGTCTGGGAGGTATCTTCCTTGCCCGCGGCGCCGAGATCCCAGGAGAGGGTCTCCCGTCGCAGTTCCACGCCGACGTTCAGATTCAGTAGCAGTTTCCAATCCACCTGGGCGCCGAGAGCCACGTAGCCCACGCCGTACTTGCCAAGCCGGGCACCGCTGAAGGTGAAATCCTGCTCCGCCTTGGGCTGGTAGGTGCCGCTCAGGGACAACTCCGCCACCTTCAGATCCAGCACGCTCCAGCTGCCCCGGATACCTACGGTGGCGGTGTCCACGGCGTCATACTTGCCGGCGCTGGCCACTGCCTGGGCCTTGCCGTACTGCTTGGAGTACAGCAGCCCCAGCTCGCCACCGGCGGCAGGCAGGGCAGTCAGTGCGGTCAGGGCGAGCGCGAGGGGCAGGGAGGTGCAGCGCAATTTCATGGATGGCTCCAATCGGAATGGATTCATCTTGGTAGGCGCGCGCGGCCGGGGTCAAGGCACGCGAGGCGCTGCTAAGCTGCACAGGATATGCGCGCCCACCTCCGCTACCTCCTGCTGGATGGCTTCGACCCCGAAACCGGGGAGCTGGCGTTGCGGGCTTCGGCCCACGGGGGCGAGGCCATGGGCCCGCAACTTCTTCGCCTGAAACTGCACCTGGGGCGCCATGGCGATGCCCTCCAGCCCCTGCGCCGGGAGCTAACGAATCTAGTGCAGATGCCCATGCCCCCCCTCTGGGACCGCGGCCTCAAACTCTTCATCCGGGCCATCGAGGACGAACTCAATCAGCCCGAGGGCCGCGACCCCAAGCGCTATCTTTGGGTGCAGACCCAGATCCTCCATCCTTCCGACGAGCGACGCAGCACGCTGAACCACCCGGTGGCGCGCCAGGTGGAGATCCTCTGGGATTGGGCCCAGCGCCTGGACCAGGAGGGCGATGGACCTCGCGCCATGGAGCTGGTGGAGCGGCTGCTCCTGCTCTCCCCCAAGCACCGCAGCGCCCTGGCCTGGCTGTCCACCCTGCTGCGGGACCAGGGCATGGTGGAGGAGATGCTGGATGTCACCGAGCGCTGGCTGGCGGTGGACCCTAAAAACCCCGAGGCCCTGCTCCGGCGTGGCGAGGCCCTGGTCTACCTGGAGCGGCCCCGGGACGCCATGGAGGCCTTCCAGGCCATCCTCAAGGGCAACCCCCTGCACGCGGCGGCGCACCTGGGGGCGGCCCAGGCGGCGAGCCTCCAGGGCGCAGATCCCTTTCCCCACTTGGATGCTGCCGTGGAACTCGATGGGGCCGCCGCCCGGTCGGTGCTGCAGGAGACCTTCGATTTCCGTGTGCTGGCCCGTCGTGGAGAAGAGCGCGGCTATGCGGCGGACGACCTGCCGGCGCTGCTGGGCGTCACCGCGGCGGAAGTGCGGACCTACGTGCAGCAACGCCACCTTCCCCTGAGCGGCGAGGCGGTGCGCGAAGTGGAGCTCACCCGCTGGGTGGGCGTGCAGAACCGCTACCAGCTGCTGCCGACGGGCCTTCACTGGACCGCCCCCACCCCGCGGAGCGTGCCGGGGTGAGGGGCTTAAGGGAAATCCAGTTTGAAAATGCGATGATGATTCCATGAACGTGCTGCTCACCACCGACCTTCCCTTTCCGGTGTTCCGCCGCGGCAAGGTGCGCGATGTGTACGATCTGGGAACAGAGCTGCTCATCGTGGCCACGGACCGGATCTCGGCCTTCGATTGTGTGATGGCCCAGGGCATCCCCGACAAGGGGCGCATCCTCACGGCGGTGGCGAACTATTGGTTCGGGGCCACGCAGGACGTGATCCCCAATCACCTCCATGCCTCGGATGTCGCTGACTTTCCTGCGGTCTTGCAGCCCCACACAGAAGTGTTGCGAGGCAGGTCCATCCTGGTGAAGAAGACCGATCCGCTGCCGGTGGAGTGCGTGGTGCGGGGCTTCTTGGCGGGCTCGGGCTGGAAGGAGTACCAGGCCACGCGTTCCATCTGCGGCCTCGCCCTGCCCCCCGGTTTGTCCATGGCTGCGCAACTGCCAGAGCCCATCTTCACCCCCGCGACGAAGGCCGAAGAAGGGCACGACGAGAACATCTCCTTCGAGCGGTTCCAGTCGTTGCTGGGGGCGGATCTGGCCGAGCGCCTGCGGCGCATGAGCCTGGCCCTGTACCGGCGGGGAAGCGAGATCGCAGCCGAGCGGGGGATCCTGCTGGCGGACACTAAATTTGAATTCGGCGTGGACGACCAGGGCCAGCTGCTGCTCATCGATGAAGCCCTGACGCCCGATTCCAGCCGCTACTGGCCGGCGGACGGATGGCGCCCGGGCATTCAGCCCCCGAGCCTGGACAAGCAGTTCCTGCGGGATTACCTGGAGCGCTTACCGGACTGGAACAAGCAGCCGCCCGCGCCGGATCTGCCGCCCAACATTATCGAGGGGGTTCGGTCCCGCTACTTGGATTTGGCTTCGCGCTTCGGCATCGAAATCTGAGGCGGCGGAGGTAGTTGGGTCACGAGCGACAGCTCCCGGGCTCCGTCCACGTTCAACCAGGCCAGCAGGGTGGCGTTGAAGGCCGCCAGGTCCAGGGAAGTGATATCCGATTCGTCCAAGGTCTGCTGCCGCAGCGCCTCTTTGGATAGGAGCGAGAGCCGTACCGAAGGCCGCAACCAGAGGGAATGCCGGTGGGCGATCCAAAGTTGCCGGGCCTGGTCCAGGTCCGTTGCACCCAATCCCGAAACTCGCAGAGCCCGCAATTCCGCTTTCAAGGCTTCCGCCGGGGCAGCTGGAGGCGTTGGGGCGGCCGGCCCCAGCGCTGGAACCACCACCGCCGACAGGAGAAGCAGCGAACACCAGTCCGCGGCACCCAGGTAGATGTGGCAACGCTCCTCGCCAAGACGCCGGGGGAGCCAGAGGCCAAGCAACTCCATGGAGGCGCGTTGGCTCAGGGTGGAGGGGTGGAAGGGCAGCGCAAGGGTGGTGGAAGGCAGGTCCGAGAGGGAGACGACCGGGGGGCGGGGCAGGGCGTCACCGACCGGCAGGGGCGCGGAAACCTGGCCTTCAGGCCAAGTGCCGAAATGGGTCTGGACGAGTTGCCTCGCCTGGTTCAGGTTGAGGTCTCCGGATATCGCCAGCACCCCCCGGCCGGGCCGCAGAGTCTCGCCGATGAAATCCTGGACATCATCGAGGTAGATCTGGCTGAGCTTGATCTCGGTGATGGGTTCGGTGGGCAGGTCGGGCCTGTCCAGGAAGCTCATGAACGTGGTCTGGGCGGCCTCTCGCGGGGTCCGGGTGTGGATCGCGTGGAAGAAACGCACCCGCTGATCCTCCAGGTCACTGCCTTGGACGAAGGGTCGGCACACGGAGTCCGCCAACAACCCGAAGGCCGATTCTATCTCGGCGCTGCCCCCATACAGATCCCAGGTAGGGCCATCCGGGGTGTCGGACAAACTCAATTTCAGGCCCCGTTCCTCCACCGCCCGATTGAATGCCTCCCGGGTCCGGTGGCCCGCCGGGCAGTGGTCGAGCAATCTCAGGACCAATGGCCCCAGGCGGGCCTTCCGCCTGAGTTCCGGGCCCACGGGCCAACTAGTGGACAGTTGCAGGTGGATCGATGGATGGTCGTGGTCTTCCACCAGGATGACCCGCAAACCATTCTTCAACTGAAAAGCCTGGGGCGCCGTGGGCTGCGCCAATCCGGGCAGGGCCGCGACGATGGCCACCCCAAAGCTCGCGAGTAGGCGCCGGAGAGCACTCATCGGACCTCCTTGGGTGGGACGCCGCCGGGCTGGGATTCCAGCAGTCTGAGGGTGGCCACCCGCTGCTCACGGGCCAGCAGATGCAGTTGCCGCAGGCCCTCCTGCACCAGGGTTTCGGCCTTCGCGGGTTCAATGCCTTTTTTCTTGGCCAGCAGCCGCAGGGCTTGGGCCAGCCTCAGATCCAAGGGATCCTCCCCGGCGCTGCGGTCTGGAGCCACGAGGCCGACCACGGCGCGTTCAGTGGAAAGGTACTGGCGCGCTACCCGTTGGATTTCTTCAGGCCGGGCTTCTTGGCGTTTCCGGGCCTGGGTAAAGGCCTGTCGCCAGTCCCCCAGCACCACCCAGCTGGAACCGAGGGCCGCCGCCAGGGCCGCCGGATCCCCCTCGGTCCGAAGTTGCTGGAGGTCGATCTGGCTCAGTGCTTTTTGCAATTCTTCACCGGAAACCAGTTCTTCCTGAAGGCGCAGCACCTCACCGCGAAGGGCCATCTCGAGTTCCGGCAGTCCATGGTCGCCACCGGGTTCGGCGGTGATGAGCAATAGATTCATGGCCCTGGCCCCAGGAACGCCCAACTCGGTCTTGACCGAATCCGCCATGCCACGGTCCACCACCCCCCGAAGCCGTGAGCTGGCTCCGTGACCCAGGATTTGGGCCGTCAACCGCAGGGCGTAGGTGTCGGGGTCCGAGGCTGGGGGGATGCGCCAACCCAAGTAGAGGCGGGGATGGGTGGAGCGGGAAACCTCTAGGCGCAGAGCCCCCATGGTTGGCTGGAGGTCGGTGGCGAAGGGCTCGCCTTCGGTGGTGCTTCCCAATCGACCGAAGGTCCCTTCCAGGGTTGGGAACAGGCTGTTCATGGACAAATCGCCCACGAGCACCAGCAGCAGGTGGTCGGGTGCTAGCAGGTGGGCTGCCAAGGTTCGGGCATCGCCGCGGGTGAGTCCGGCGATGGCGCCGGGATTTTCATCCAGGGCCGAGGAGTAGCGTTGGCCTACGAAGGCGCTGCCCAGAAGGGGCGACAGCCCCGGCTCCGAAGGCTCCACGCCCCGGAGCGCTTCGAGCCAGCGCTCCCGCTCAAGGGGGAAACGGTAGAGATGGATCTGGCTGATGCGCTGCGCTTCCAGCTTCGCCCAGGCCTCCAGATTGGCGGAGGGCAAATCCACCGAGGTCGAAATGTAATCCGCGTAGGTGTGTATGGAACGCGTGGTGATGCCAAGTTGCTCCATCAGATCCAAAGCTGCGCTCTCGCCGAAGGTGGCTTTGAGCCGGGCCAGTGCCTTGGCATGCAGGGTCGCCACATCCGGCGGCGGGGCGCCTGGCTCCGTGCGTGAACGTTGCAGGATTTCGAACCTCAGCGATTGATAAAGAGACTCCTCCTCCTGGACCAGCGCTTCAGGGGTCGCCGTGATGTCGGCCGCGGTATGGTGACCGAAGAGGCTGCGGGCCAATAGTTCTACAGCATTGGAGGGCAGGCCCCCGGAATCCCCCCGGCCATTCCGCACAAAGAGGGCCGCGTGCACCATGCCACCGCTGGGCCGTTCCACCACCAGCACCCGCACGCCATTGGAAAGTCGCCGCTCGCCGGTCTCGGGCCCTTGGGCCACGAGGGTCGAGGCCAGGAGAAGGATCAAACAGAGATGTCGCACCAGTCCAGGTTAGGCGCCGTTGCGAAATAACCAACGCTTTTTGGTTATTTCGTTACGGCGCCTTATGTCGGCCGCAGGCCGACGCGATGGGTGAGGCTCCCAAACAAAGTCGAAGGGTTACGGCCCCTCCAGTCAATGGGCTCCAAGCGCCTCGTCATTCGGTGTTTCGCAGGCTGGAACCCCTTACACCCTGAAGGGTATTAAGAGCCCTAACCGAACCGCCAGAAGTGCGCTGGCGATTCACTAAGGGCTCTTAATGTCGGCCGCAGGCCGACGCGATGGGCGGTGCACTCAAATCATGCTCGAACGGATTGGGTGTCGGAATGAAATCGGTGGACCTGTGGGTCACCCGGGCTATTTGACGCTGATGTGGCCGTTGGTGGTGTTGAGTTCGATGCGCTGGGTCCGCCCGGCGCGCTTCACATGGGCGCTATGTTTGCTCATCTCGATGACCTGCATGCCCGGCACCTTGATCTCGAGGGAGCCATTGGAATTCTCGGCCAGGATCTCGCCTGTGGCCGCGCCCAGGTCCACATCAATGCCACCATTGGTACTGTCCAATTTGATGCCCTCGCCCCAGCCGTCCAGGTTGCGTGCGGAGATGGAGCCATTTGTGGTTTCCAGATCGATGCCCCCGTCGATGTTTTCGAGAATCACTCTTCCATTGGTGGTGCCGCCCTTGATGCGTGCCTTGAGGTTAATGGCCTCGATGGTGCCGTTGGTGCTTTCCGCCATGGCTTCGCCCTTGATGTCCCGGAGCTTCACGTCGCCATTGGTGGTTTCGCAGCGGGCGTAGCCCTCGAGGTTCGAGACGATCACATTCCCATTGGTGGTGTGGAAAAAGCCCAGCACTTTGCGGGGGACGCTCAAGGTCATTTCGCATCGGGGGGAGGTGATGAAGCCGAAGGACCAAGTTGGCTGCTGGAAGACGGCCTCGATGTCGAGGTCTTCGCCCTTGTGCTGGAGCACTAGTTCCACTTTCCGGCGTTCCGAATCGCGGATCAAGGCTGAGAGGGCCACTTCCTGCTTGTCCCAGCCGATGACCTTGATGCCCCCATTGCGGTTTTTCACCCAAAGTCTCGCGCCGAAGGCCAGCTTCTCGCTGCGCTGCTCCGTGCGGGTGGGGCCACTCATTGCCCACGAGGGCTCCGCTGGCGGCACGGGCGAAACCGGTGGCACAGGAGGGACCGGCGGGACCGGCGGGCGCTGGGCCTGC
>JANXPB010000140.1 GCA_025357545.1 Holophagaceae bacterium | reverse complement strand
AGGGCACTTTTATGCCTACTTTTAGACGATGCCAAGGCGGCGCTAAACGACTTGATCGCCCACCTCGAACGTTCCAATGCTTATCGGCCCGCCCTGATGGCCGCTAGAATCGGCATGTAGGGTTTATCAGGCCCGACTATTTGTGCCGACTGTAGGAAGGACAATGGTAATGAAGAGTTTCCCGTTTTGATTGGGCGTCGACTCTGTTCGATGTGCAGATCCTACCAACGGGAAATTCAGTTTCCAATTTGGGCAAGGGCTGGTTGCTCCATTTGCCTCCTGGTTGGAACTTGGGGTTTTTTCCGATCCGTCCAGCAATGTCGGGGCATCTATTTGTATCGTCGAGGCGTTCTAGCCTTCAAGGATGATCGGTATGCAGACGCAGCCGGTGACCTTAGGAGAGCCAGTAAATTGATGCCTGAGGATGAGGCGGTTCTTGACTTAGAGGCCTTCTACTGTGGCTATGAGTGTTTGGAGGCGGAGAAATCCAAGGAGGCCGTCCATTGGTTCAAGGTTTCACTGAATCTCGATCCCGGTTCTAAAATCACGGAACACATGCTTCTAGTTTCTCAGCGGAGAGTGGCATTTGAGGAAGGCCGTTATGATGCGTATTTTAACGCGAGTCATGAACTTCTTCAGATCGATGGCCGCACTTCAGAAGCCTTGTATGGAATGGCACCAGCTTGGGCCTGTAAGTTTGCGCTTACAGGTCGAGAGGAGTTCGCGCTTCAGGCACGGGCTTGCCTGAAGGAAGCTCGGAAACTTGGAACGCCTGGAGAGCTTGCTGACGCGATATGGATTGAAGCCTGGATCGACCACATTATTGAAACGCGCTCGATTGTGAGCTTGCAGGAATATTGGCGTTCACTCGGGAAGAGCACTCTTCCTGATCAGGTGTTCGGATGATTGCAATCCGAAGTTACCTTCCGTCGCTTTTGACGCTCCCAGGTGTGGTTCTCCGTCAAATCATTCATGCGGGATTTTGCCGGTTATTAAATGTGAAGATTTTGGGTATTCGTTTTTTTCGGAGAGATACTCCATCTGGATATGTGCTCCATGAAATGCCAAAACGGTTCGAATTATCCTTCCTGCTGGTTTTAGGTCCGTTGGTCGTGCACAGCTTGCTCTGCTTTGTCATCTGCCTCCCGGCACTAGTGCCATTCGAGTTCTACGGTGAAAGCGTGGGAGCCAGGGAATTATTTCAATTGTGGCTTGGTCTCTCCATTGGTATGCATGCCTTCCCGCCTCGTCGAGATGCAGGCAATCTTTGGAAGCTGACACGAAAAGAAGTATCAGAACACGGCGCGATAGTCCGGTTGATGTTCCCTCTTCTAGGTTTTCTCAGGATGGCCGAGAGACTCACTTTGTTCGGTTTTGATGTAGTCTACGCTGCTGTGATAGGGATTGGGATGCCGTGGTTGGTGCTCGACCTAATTTATCCGAATATTTAAGCATGCAAATCCAAACTTATGATTTGCATTTAGTGAATTCTCGAACATCAACATTATTGTCGGCCTGTTTCTGTCTTGCGCGGAGCGCTATTCAGTCTTCTGAACTGAGCAGAACGGTTAAGCTCCTTCCATGCCATCCGTCTACGATCTGAAACCCGCCTTCCAGGGCCTGCTGCGACCGCTGTTGCAGCGCTTGGCGGGCCTAGGCGTGACCGCGAACCAGGTGACGCTGGCGGCGATGTTGATGTCTTTTGCCACCGGTGCCGCGATCGCTTGGCGACCCCTGCCGCGCACGTTGTTCCTGTTGCCGGCGGTGCTTTTCCTGCGCATGGCGCTCAATGCCATGGACGGAATGCTGGCCCGCGAGTTCGACCAGAAATCCAGGCTGGGCGCAATTCTCAACGAGCTGGGAGATGTGCTGTCGGACTCGGCCATCTACCTTCCATTGGCCTTGGTGCCCGGGTTCTCGATCTGGCTCGTGTTCAGCATCGTGCTGCTTTCGGCCCTCTCGGAAATGACGGGTGTGCTGGGCCCCATGATCGGTGCCACCCGGCGCTATGACGGCCCCCTGGGCAAGAGTGACCGGGCCTTCGTGTTCGGCGCGCTGGGACTGGCGCTGGGCTTCGGCGTGCAATTCGGCCGCTGGCTCACCTGGCTCCTGGCCTTGGTCTTGGTCCTGCTCACGGTGACCATCTTCAACCGCGCCCGCCGGGCCCTGAAGGAGACGCCATGAGTTGGTCGGGACTGCCGGAACCCCTGCGCTACGCCATCCTGGGTGTCGGCAGCATCCTCGTGGCCGCTTCGGCGCTGGTGGCCCTGCTCACTGCGTTGAAGCCTGCCAAGGATTTCTCCGAGCTGAAATTGCGGGTGCGGACGTGGTGGATCATGAGCGCCGTGTTCCTGGGGGCGCTGGCCTTCAATCGCATCGGCATGCTCTGCTTCTTCGCCTTCCTCAGCTTTCTCGCGTTGAAGGAATTCCTGAGCATGATCCCCACGCGCCGCGCGGACCGTCGAGTATTGTTCTGGGCCTACCTTGCCATTCCGGTGCAGTACCTCTGGATCGGCATGGACTGGTACGGCATGTTCCTGGTGTTCATTCCGGTGTATATGTTCCTGTTCCTGGCCATGCGCACGGTGCTCATCCAGGAGACCGACGGCTTCCTCAAAGCCGTGGGCACCTTGCATTGGGGCTTGATGGTCTCGGTCTACGCCCTGAGCCATGGCGCCTGGCTGGCCCTGCTGAAGCCCACGCACGGTGTCCATGGCGGCGGCCTGGGCCTGCTGCTGATGCTGGTCATTCTCACCCAGTTCAACGACGTATCGCAGTACGCCTGGGGCCGCCTCTTCGGCCGCACCCCAGCACTGCCCAAGGTGAGCCCCAAGAAAACCATGGAAGGGCTGCTGGGGGGCGTCGCCACCACCATCACCCTCGCGGTGCTGTTGGCCCCGCGCTTCACATTGCTGAGTTGGTCCGAAAGCCTCATGGCGGGGCTCATCATCGGCTTCGGCGGGTTCATCGGGGACGTGGTGATCTCGGCGGTGAAGCGGGATCTGCACCTCAAGGACAGCGGCCAGCTGCTGCCGGGCCATGGCGGCATCCTGGACCGGGTGGACAGCCTCTTCTTTACCACCCCGCTCTTCTTCCATTTCGTGAAATACCTCGACCGCTACTGATGCTGCGCTGGTTGTTCTACACCCTGCTGGTGCGGCCCCTCACCTGGATCGTGCTGGGCCTGAACGTCCGCCACCGCGAGCGCCTGCCCACGGGGGGCCCGGTGATCCTGGTGGCAAACCACAACAGCCATTTGGACACCATGGTGCTCATCTCACTGTTCCCACTGCGGCTGCTGCCGCGCTTGCGCCCGGTCGCCGCCGCCGACTACTTCCTGTCCAACCGCCTCATGGCCTGGTTCTCCCTGAGCATCATCGGGATAATCCCGGTGGTTCGAGGTGGCGGCGCAGCGGATCCCCTCCAAGGCGCTTCAGAGGCCTTGGGCCGGGGCGACATCGTGATCCTCTTTCCCGAAGGCTCCAGGGGCGAGCCCGAGCTGCTGACGGAGTTCAAGAAGGGTCTGTGGCACCTGGCTAAACGCCATCCACTC
The DNA here is from genome assembly GCA_025357545.1 of Holophagaceae bacterium. Classification (GTDB taxonomy): domain Bacteria; phylum Acidobacteriota; class Holophagae; order Holophagales; family Holophagaceae; genus JANXPB01. Next base: position 1,390 of record JANXPB010000140.1, on the reverse strand, counting down.
GTCCCTATTCTTCCGGTCTTCCTGCATGGCCTGGGCAAGGCTCTGCCTCGGGGCGAAGCGCTCCTGGTGCCCTTCTTCTGCGATGTGTTCGTGGGGACTGCCATGCCCTGGAATGAGGACCGGGAGGCCTTCATGGCGGATCTGCGAGAAGGCATGGCGGCCCTTGCTGCCGAAGGCCAGTTGGCGCCCTGGGATTGATCCTTCCGGTGCGCTACCCTCTCGCAGCGGGGCAGAAGGGTGTTCGGGCCTTATGGGCGTGGGCCTTTTTCAACTGGTCGTCCTTCCAGCCGTGCTTGTGGCAGGTGGCGCAGAAGGCGGCGCCCGGTATGACCAGGCCCGCGGCCTGGGCCTGGGCGGCGTCCTTCATCACCGGCATGGATTTGTAGTCGCTGCCGGGGCCATGGCAGCTTTCGCAGTCCAGGGGCGGCGTGCGTTTGCCATGGGCCGTCTGGGCCCAGGACTCGAACTGCACCCGGTGGCACAGCTTGCAGGCGGCGGCGCCGACCCGGGTCGCGCCGGCTTTGGTGGCCTTGACGGCCACGTCACCCCCGGGATCCGAGACCGGGCTGGTCGGCGTGGCCGCCACGGGGCTGCGGGGCGTAGGGGCAGGGAGGCTCGCCTCGGCCACGCTGGGCGCAGCGGTTGCGGCCTTGGGAGCTGGGACCGTCATGGGGGGTGTTGCCACGGGCTCGGGCACCGGCGCTCGGGCCTTGCCGGGTTTAGGAGGCGCCGAATGGGGAGCTGGCGCGGCAGCCGTGGCATGGGCCGGCGGCGCAGTGGCAGGGGCGGGCGGCCGCTGGGGGCTCGACCCGCGGCTGGGAGGCCACCGCCGGTGCCGCCATGGACTGGGGCGCAGCGCTGTCCTTCTGGCCGCAACCCAGCCCGCAGAGGGCCCAACCGCTAAAGATGAAAAGGCCGCCAAAGCTGAAAAAAGCCGGGGCTCTGAAGGAAGGTTTAGACAGACTGGGCATTGGAGTCTCCTTCCACCGTTCAATCAGAATAATGGGGCAGCCTGAAGTTAGCCCCCCTGGCAAAAGCAGGTCGGGATTCCCTCTTCGGCGTTCTTCCCCGGGTGTTCCAGCTCCTACTCGAAGCCCATTGGAAGCTGGGCACGGCCAAGCCCTGGAGGGCGGCGACTCACCCTCCAGGACTGCCCTGTCCAGGGTCGTCAGAAGCGCAGCTTGGCGCCGATGCGGACGCTGCGGCCCGCTTGCCAGGTAACGGGACTATCCAGGTAGCCCGCGGGATTCACGCTGGCCCCTGAATCGGTGATCTGTTCGGCGGAGTAGGTGGCAGAGCGGTCGTTGTAGGCGTTCAGCACGTCCATGTAGGGCGAGAGCTTGACCTTGGCGGAAAAACTGATTTCCGTTTCCAGATGCAGGTCCAGCCG
>JANXPB010000137.1 GCA_025357545.1 Holophagaceae bacterium | reverse complement strand
CGGTAGGTGTGGATGTGCTCAGGGCTTTTCACCAGCTCCGCGAAGCGCGCCAATTCATCCCGCACCTGCTCGAAGGCCGGGTGGGCGACCTCTAGAAGGAGCGTTCGATCGCTTTGGACGATCAAAGGGTTGTCGGGGCGGAGCGCGATCACGGAAGTCCTGATGGGCCTAAACCTTCGAGCGTAGAAGTCCTTCCGGACCCCGTCAATCAGGGATCCCGGAAGGAACCCCGAAGCGCCCCTGGGCCAGAACTTGCATGAAATCGATGGAATCTCGCCGAGGTACGTTAAGAAAGTGTCAGGGTTCTTTCAGTCCGTCCCACCTCTATACTCTGAGTCAGAACTGTGCAATCGACCCGCGGTGCACGGAATCTCGACTTTAGGAGTAGCTCATGAGACCCCTCCTGCGCCCCGTCGCCTTCATCCTGTCGTCACTGTTGATGGCCGGGATCCTGTCCGCCCAGGTTCAGGTGCCCGAGAAGGAGCAGCGCAGCTCCCACAAGAGCTTCCTGCTGGACCCCAAGCTGGTGGCAAAGGAACAGGAGACCGGCGAGCGCCAGGATGACGCCGCGGCGCGCATCGACTGGTGGCGCCAGCACCTGGGGGGCGAGATCACCACGGAATTCAAGGAACGCCTGATTCGGGAGATGGAGCTGGAGCGGTCCAAGTACCCCGGGATCTTCCTGGGCGACCCGGGCGCGCCGGTGCTGCCCGCCGCGGTCAGCGGTTCCTCCTGGACGCCCATCGGCCCCACGGCCTCCAACAAGACCCAGAACGGCATCCAGCTCACAGTGGTGGATTCCGGCCGGGCGCGCACCATCCTGCCGGTGCCCGGCAACGCCAATACGGTCTACTTCCTGACCTCCGGCGGCGGGCTTTGGAAAACCACAAATTTTACGAGCAACCCGCCCACCTGGACGGCACTCACGGATGGCGTGGGCAGCACCTCGGGGGGCTCTGCGGCCTTCGGCGGCGCCCACCCCACCAACGTGCTGGATCCCAACGTGGTCTACGTGGGCTTCGGTGATCCCTTCGACCCAGGCGTGGGCGGGATCATGGCGAAGACCAGCGACGGCGGCAGCACCTTCCCCGGCGCCACCAAAAAGGTGCTCCCGGGCGTCACCAAGATTTGCGATGTGAAGGTGGATTTCAGCGGCGGCGCCGACATGATTTTGGTGGGCACCAATGCGGGCCTCTTCCGCTCCACCGACGGCGGGCTGAACTACAGCTCCGTGGCCTCCCTGGCCACCGGCCAGGTCTGGTCCATCGTGCAGGCCAGCACCGGCTGGCTGGCTTCCGTGGACGTGAGCGGCACCACCACCTTCTGGAAGAGCACCGACGGCGGCGCCACCTGGAGCAACAGCACAGCTGTCACCACGCCTTCATCCATCGGCCGCACGACCCTGGGCATCGGCGCCCCGGGGGATGCGGTGGTCTATGCCTTTGCCACCACCACCAATGCAGGGGCGCAGAAGGATCTGTACCGCTCCCCCGACAGCGGCGCCACCTGGGTTGCCACCAACACCAATAGCAGCACCACCCCGGTGACTCCCAACAGCGACCAGGGGAACAATGACTACATGCACGGCCAGGCCTTCTACAACCAGATGCTGCTGGTGGATCCCTCGGATGCCACCCGCAACACGGTATACGTTGGCGGCAACTTGAGCATCGGCAAATCCGTCAATGGCGGTGGCACCTGGAACGTCATCACCAACTGGCTGGCCCAGTTCGGCCTGCAATACGCCCATGCGGACCACCATGCCTCGGCCTTTTTCCAAGGCAGCCCCAACCGCGCCTTCTTCGGCTCCGACGGTGGCATGTTCACCACCACCGACGGCGGCACCACCTTCGACGACACCAAGAACAAGGGCCTGCAGACCCATCTCATCTATGCCATGACCTGCGGTTTCAACGGCGGCGCCGACAAGAACTCCGTACTCGTGGGCCTGCAGGACAACGGCACCCGCCTGCGGGTGGGCTCCACCACTGTCTTCGACCAGACCAAGGGCGGCGACGGCTTTGGCGTGGGCTGGAGCCAGGCCAACAATGCCTGGACGCTGGGCAGCTACGTCTACAACGCCATCGCCCGCTGCACCACCAATCCCCCGGATGACCAGAGCAAGTGGGGGACCTTCACCTCCGGCCTGACTCCCACCGACAGCGCCAGCTACTACTTCGTCACCCCCATCATTGGGGCGCCGGCCACCTCGGACGCTGGCAGCGCCCATCCCGGCAATAATTTCTATACTTACGGAAACAGCGGCAGCGGGACGAATTCCGGGAAGATCTTCACCACGGCTCCCACCGGCACCAGCTGGACCGCCATCGGTACCCCCGGTTCCGGCGGCATCAGCAGCGGCCGTTTCGTGCGGGCCGAAAGCCACGGCATCGGCGTAAGCCCCGTGGACCTGGACCACATCGCGGCAGCGGGCAACGGCGGCGTGGTGCTGATCTCCACCAACGCCACCTCGGGCTCCCCCACCTGGACCGAGCGCGCCATCGCGTCCCTGGGCGTCCCCACTTGGCCGGGCTTCAACTCCAATATCGCCTGGGCGAACAACAACGTGCTCTATCTCTGCTCCGTGGATTCCGGAACTCCTGCGGCCCCCCACTTGGTCAAGTCCATCAACGGTGGTGCCGCCTGGACCGCCGCCAACAACGGCCTGCCCAATGTGCCCGTGGTCAAGCTGGCCGTGGATCCAGGCGATGCCACCGGGAATACCGTCTACGCCGGCACCTGGCTGGGCCTGTACCGCACCACCGATGGCGGCGCCAATTGGGCGCCCTTCGGCAGCGGCCAGCCGCAGGGCTACGTCTCTGACATCTACGTAGCGCCGGACAGCAGCTTCCTGCGCGCCTCCTTCTATGGCCGGGGCGTCTTCGAGATGGTGTCGGGATTGGCCGTCGTCGCCACCATCACCAGCCCCGCCTCGCCGGTGACCCTCGTGAAGAGCGCCACCCAGAGCTACTCGGGCAGCGTCACGAATTTCACCTCCACCAGCCAGTTGAACTGGACCGTCGCCGCGGGCGGCGGCTCCTTCTCGCCCACCAGCACCACCAATGGCTCGCCCACCACGGTGTTCACCGCAGGCACCACCGCGAACACCTTCCTGATCACCGCCACCAGTCAGGAGGACGGCACCGCCAAAGCCACCCAGAACGTCACGGTGGTGGATCCCACCTCCGTCAACGTGAGCGTGGCACCAGCGGCGCCCACGGTGGTCTCCGGCGCCACCCAGGCCTTCACTGCCACGGTCACGCCCATCACCAACACGGCGGTGACCTGGTCCGTGACCGGCGTGGGCAGCATCAACGGCAGCGGCGTCTATACCGCGCCGGCCGCGCCGCCCGCCACCCCCCAGACCGTCACCATCACGGCCACCAGCGTGGCAGCCCCCACCCGCACCGGTGCGGCCACCGTCACGGTGCCGGTGCTCAGCATCACGGTCGCCCCCACCCCGGTGAACGTGCCGGTGGGCTTTACTCAGCAGTTCACCGCCACGGTGAACGGTTCCACCAACACCACGGTCACCTGGACCGTCTTCAGCGGTGGCGGCAGCGTCAACGCCGCGGGCCTTTACACCGCTCCCGGGAGCACCGGCAGCGCGGTGGTGCGCGCCACCAGCGTGGCGGACCCCACCAAGTTCGCCGATGCGGCGGTCACCATCGTGGTCGTTCCGGTAAGCATTTCGATCTCGCCTACCAGCACCATCGTGATCACCAACACCACCAAGCAGTTCACCGCCACGGTCTCCAACACGGTGAATACGAACGTCACCTGGACGGTCCAGTCCGGCGGCGGTTCCGTCAACGCCTCGGGCCTCTACTCCGCCCCCGGCGCGCCGGGTCTTGCGGTGGTGCGCGCCACCAGCGTGGCGGACAACACCAAGTTCGCCGATGCCGCCGTGACTATCCAGAATCCCGTCACCATCAGCATCAGTCCCACCGAGGCCTGGGTGCAGCCCACCGGCAGCACCACCTTCACCGGCACCGTCTCCACAGGCCAGCCCCTGTATAGCGTGGTGGAAGGCTCGACGGGCGGCACCATCACCTCCGGCGGCGTCTACACCGCCCCGGCCACCCCGGGCGACTACCACGTGAAGGCCACCGCCCAGGCCGATCCCACCAAGACCGCCACGGCCCTGGTCCATGTGCAGGTCATCGCGGTGGCCGTGAGCCCGAATGCCACCACCGTCCAGACCGGTACCACCCAGGCCTTCACCGCCATGGTCACCGGCAACCCGAACCAGACTGTCAACTGGTCCGTGTTGGAAGGCGTCAGCGGCGGTTCCGTCGACAGCTCGGGCCTCTACACCGCCCCCGCCACGCCGGGCACCTACCACGTGCGGGCCGCCAGCGCCTTAGACGGCACCAAATCCGACACCGCCACCGTCACCGTGCAATCCTCGGCGGTGCTCACCGTCGCCGTGGCTCCGGCCGTGGTCACCGTCGCCCCCCTGGCCAACCAGACCTTCACCGCCACCGTGACCAATGGTCCCGCCGGGGTCACCTGGAGTGTGCTGGAAGCCGGTGGCGGCAGCATCAACGCTGCGGGCCTTTACACCGCCCCCGTCGCCGCGGGCGTCTACCATGTCGTCGCCCGCAGCACTGCTGATAACACCAAGTCCGGCCAGGCCACCATCACGGTGCCCCCGGTCACCATCAGCGCCAACCCTGGCACGGCTACGGTCCTGACCGGTGGCACCGTGGTGCTCAATGGCCTGGTCAGCACCGGTGGCATCAACTGGACTGCTTCTTCCGGCAGCCTGAGCGCCGCCACCGGCAGCACCGTGACCTTCACGGCCCCCGCGGCCGCCGGAACCTCCACGGTCACCGCCACCTCCTCGGTGGATGCCACCAAGACCGCCGCGGTCACCATCAACGTGAAGACCAAGGACCAGAATGCCGATACCGTCATCGACGTACTGGACCTGGCCTACTTCGCCCGCTACTACGGCACCGCCAACTCGGCGGCGGACCTGAACGGGGATGGCATCGTGGACGAACTTGACATCAACATCTTCTTGACCGGTTTCTGAGGGAGGACGCCATGACCACGACGACCCGCATCAAATGGACCCTCTCGGCGCTGACCCTGGTCAGCCTGGCCGCCTGCAGCGGTGGAGGCGGAGGCGGCAACACCACCCCGACCCCCACCAAGACCATCGCCGACCGGCTGGACTACACCAACCCCACCAGCGGCACCTTCATGCTGGTGAAGGATCCGGCGTCCACTTCCACCCACCTGGTGCTCAACCTGATGGGCCCCGTGGGCACCACCACCACCGGCGTCGGCTTCTACCTCAGCGCCGACACCACCAAGGTGACCTGGTCCAAGCCCGCCAGCAGTGACGCCCTCCTGGCCCACAGCGGGCTCTTCGACCTGGGCACCACACCCCAGCTCGCGGCCGCCAAAGCCACCGGCGACCAGCTCCAGGTTGGTTACTACCAGAAGGGCACGACCAAGCCCGCCGTCACGCTCTCGGCCACCAGTATCCTGGCCTCCGTGGCCCTGGACCTGAAGGCCAACGTCCCCGTGGGCACCGCCGTGGCCCTGAGCGGCATCACCGGCAAGGCCGTGCTGAACAACGGCACCGCCGCTCCTACGACCATCACCATCACCCCCGGCACCATCACCGCGAATTAATATCGGTATCGCTTCCCGAAAGGCCCGCCCGCCGGCGGGCTTTTCCATGCCCCCCCAAGGTGGAGAGGCACGCCAGGATTGAGTCTGCGTCCTGGAGGAACGGAACTCCATGGGGCCACGCTACACTGGCACCAGCAACCAGGGCGGCGGGGGTTTCATGATCGGGGAGATGAAGGTCTTTTCGGGGACGAGCCATCAGGGCCTGGCCGGCGGTATCGCCGCGCACATCGGCATGCCTTTGGGGAAGGTCAAGTTCACCCGCTTTTCCAACGAGAACATCAAAGTGAAGATCGACGAGAACGTGCGCGAGGCCGATGTCTTCGTGATCCAGAGCAGCTGCCCGCCTGTGAGCGACAATCTGCTGGAGCTGCTCATCCTCATCGATGCGCTGAAATTTGCCAGCGCCGCCCGCATCACCGCGGTGCTGCCCTATTTCCCCTACGCCCGCTCCGACAAGAAGGACGAGGCGCGTATCTCCATCACCGCCCGCCTGGTGGCGGACCTGCTCCAGACCGCCGGGGCCGACCGGGTGCTCACCATGACCCTGCACGCGCCGCAGATCCTGGGCTTCTTCCGCATCCCCGCGGACCAGATCTTCGCGACTCCCATCCAGGCCCAGCACTTCCGCCGCACGGACATCTCCAACAGCGTGGTGGTGGCCACCGATGCGGGCGCCGCCAAGTTCGCCGGCCATTTCGCCAAGCGCCTGGGGCTGCCGCTAGCGCTCATCGACAAGCGCCGTTCCGATGACAGCGAAAAGGCCCAGAGTGTCGCCCTCATCGGCGAAGTGAAGGGCATGGACGCCATCATCTACGACGACGAGATCGCCACGGGCGGCTCCATCTCCGAAGCCTCCCGGATGCTCCGCCAGTTCGGCGCCCGCAAGGTGAGTGTGGGGGTTACGCACCCCGTTTTCAGCGGCCCTGCCGTCGAACGCCTGAACGAGGCGGACTTGGACGAGCTGGTGGTCACGGACACCATCCCCATTCCCGAGGCCAAGGCTTCCGTCATCAAGAACTTGAAAATCCTCTCCACCGCCGCCATGTTCGGCGATGCGATCCTCCGCATCCATGGCGGGCGCAGCATCAGTGAGATGATGGATTGATGGATCTCATCAAGCAGCGTTTGCTCAGTTTCAACGGCCAGCCGGACTTCGGACTGGGCGCCCGGGCCCAGGCCCAGGCGGCGGTCCTCTTCTCCCGCCCTTTTTTGGTGCTGCACACCGCCACAGAGATCTACACCGCTCGCGTGGTGATGCTCCTGGCCCTGGAGATGGGCTGGGGGCCACAACTCCGGCAGGGAGCCACCCTGGATGAATTGATCGAAGGCCTGGTGCCGCAATCCCGGCTTCCCGCGGAGTGGATGCTGCCCTTCCTGGTGGACCAGGGTCTCTTGCACCACGAGGGTGCGCGCTATTTCCTGGATGGCGAGCCGGACCTGGACCTGAAGGAGATCCGTGCCTTCGTGGATGCGGAAGTCCCGGGTCACGGCGCCAATTTCGAGCTGCTGGACGCGGTGCTGCGCCGGGTGAAGCCCTTCTTCACCGAAGGGAAAACCGGCGAGCAGCTGCTCTTCGATCTCTCGGTGTTTCCGCTCTGGCTCGCCTATTTCCGCAACGAGAATCTGGGCTATCTCCCGAATAACCTGCTGGCGGTGCTGGCGCTGCGCGAGGGCCTGCCGACTGGCGCGCGCATCATGGAACTGGGGGGCGGCGCCGGCTCCTTCGCGCAACTGCTGGCCCAGGACGGCGCCGAGGGCGGCTATCTGGACCGCATCGCCGACTACCGCTTCACGGACGTGGCGCCGGCTTTCCTGCGCAAGGCCCAGCGGGATCTCCGCGAAAAGGCGCCGGGCCTGCCCTTGAGCTTTTCAGCCCTGGATATCAACCGCCCCTTCGGCCCCCAGGGCTTCTCGGAAGGCTGGCTGGACATCATCATCGCCATCAATGTGGTTCATGTGGCGGTGGAACTCCTGGACGTGCTCCAGCGGCTGCGGAGCCTCCTGAAACCCGGTGGCCGGCTGATTCTTGGCGAATGTCTTAAGCCGGATTTCCAGCGCCCGATCTTCCTGGAATTCTATTTCAAATTCATGAAGAGCTTCACGGACGTGACCCTGGATCCAGAGCTGCGCCCCTGCAGTGGCTTCATGACCGTGGCCGCCTGGGAGAAGGCCCTTCTTGCGGCGGGCTTCCGGAACGTGCGGCGCATTCCGGACATCCCAGGGCTATTGGAGGATTACCCCACGTTTTATGTGGGGGCCCTTTCGGCCGAGGCCTGATGGCGGACAACCTACGCCAGCTCCTGATCCAGCGGGGCGCCCGCCTGCAGGAGCGCCCCGCCCTCACGACTGCGGCCTGGGGCACCCTGAGCTACGCGAAATTCCGCAACCGCGTGGAGGGGGTGGCTCTGGGCCTGCTGGCGGCGGACCGGCCCGTGGGCTTCGCCATCCACGGTACCGAGCCGGGCCCCTGGACTTGGGCCAGCGAGGTGGCGGGCGCTTGCTGCGGCCTGCGTTGGGACGCCGCAGGGGGGCCGGTGGAGCACGACATTCTGGGTGGCCCGCGGTTCAATGATGAACATGGACGGGGGCCTTACCACGAGCGCGAGCATGAAGTGGATGCGGGCACCGTATTCTCGGGCGGCCTCGACCATGGCGCGCTGCTGCTGCGCCTCCAGCGGATGAACCGCAGCCTCGGCTGGGACCACGATTCGACCGTGCCGGTGCCCCTGGCAGCGGTCGCCACGCCCGAGGGGCGGGCCGCCCTCTGGTGCGCCCTCTACGGCGGCAGCCACGCCATCCTGATGGAGCCCGGGGCCTCGCCTCCAAGCCGCTTCGGCAAGCGGAAGGATACTCTTCCGGCCTGGGATCCCACGCCCTTCGAAGCGTTCTGGAACTGAACCAAAACACCATCCTAAGGATGCGAAGGGGTAAAGAGCGTCCGCCGGCCTAACTGGGCGAATCGAATTCCACCCGGTCGCGGCCCAGGTTCTTCGCCCGGTACAGGGCCACGTCCGCCCGAGCCAGCAGCGAGCCTCCGTTGGCGTCCTCCTCCTGGATATGGGCCACGCCCAAACTGCATTTCACATAGAAAGGCGTGCCGTCGGGACGGCTCACGGGCTCGGTGCGCAGCGCGTTGCGGAGGTTCTCCGCCACGCTCACGGCCTCGTTGCCATTGGTTTCCGGCAGCACCACCAGGAATTCCTCGCCGCCGATGCGGCCCACCTGGTCGCTGCCCCGCAGCCGCCCCATCAGGATCATGCCGAAGGTCTGCAAGGCCAGGTCGCCGGTGGCGTGGCCCCAAGTGTCGTTAACGGATTTGAAATGGTCCAGGTCCGCCAGGATGACCGACAGGGGCCGCTTGTAGCGCCGCGCCAGCTCGAAGTGCTTCTCCAGGTGCCCCAGCACCGTGGCCCGGTTGCCCACGCCGGTTAGGGGGTCCACCGTGGTCTGGGTCATGACCTCCTGGTGGTAGTGGCGCTCCATGTCGTCCAGCCGTTTCAGCTTGAAGGCGTGGCTGCCCACGCGCACCACGTCGCCGTTGCGCAGGGGCGTGGCGGTGGCCTCCGGTTCCAGGCGCCGGCCGTTCACGTAGGTGCCGTTGGTGGAGCCCAGGTCCTGCAGGAAGACCACCGTGCCCTGGCCCTCCTCTTCGAGCAGTTCGAGTTTCGAATGGCGGCGGCTCACCTCGGCTTCCGCCAGGCAGATGTCGTTGTCCGCCGAGCGGCCGATGATCATGCCGTTGGCCCGCAGGGTGATGACCTCGCCGATGGGATGGCCCACGTAGCGGATCAGGGCCCAGTCCTCGGCATAGGGCCCCGTGCGCACGATGGCCGAGTTGGCCGCCATGGTGGCGCCATCCAAATCAAACGTGTTCTCTTGGGGCGGACGATTGGGGTTCATGCCGGGGCTTCGAGTTAGTGGGAAAGTGTTGCAAGCGTAGCACCAGACTGGCATTCGGGCGCCTCCCTCCTTTTCGGCGACCCGCTGGCGTGGACCTTCGCCCCGCCCCTCCGGGCGCGGCCCTCAGGCCAGGGGCTTCCCCTCCCCTGGGGTGATTCCCGTCGAGCGCAGCGGCGGAAGGCGTGACCACCCAGTGTTGGAGTTGGAATTCGATGAACCGATTTGTGCCGGCGGTCCGGTCCTCGGGGTCCGGGGCATCCCAGACCACGCGGGCTGTGCCCGATAGATGGAGCAGAGTCCCGCTGTCGAAGTCGGGGATGAGCAGGCCCATGCGGGAGTCCACGGCCAGGTTGCCAAAGGAGTTGAACAGGCCGTTGCCGGGGTAGTCCGGCCAGCGCAGCGTCGTGCCGTCCACCACTTCCATGAAGCCAGGCGGGCCGCCCCGGTGGGAGGCGTCGGCACCCCGCCCAGGGTGGAGGGTGGCGAGGAACATCGTGTCCGCCGCGGTGATGCGCCTTAGTTCAGCTTCTCCGAACCTTTCCCCGCGACCGGCTTCCGCAGGCCCAGAGGGCTGGCTTCGCAGGCCATCGAGGGGCCGCGGGTGGATGAACTTCGGGCAGTTGGGGAAGGCTTCTTCGACGGTGAGGTGCAGCCGCTCGGCGCTGGCTGCTTGGATGCGGCCATTCACGCGTAGGCGCCGCCGGGTGGCCGGCTCGATGAACAGGGCGCCGGTCCACCGCCCCACTGGCTGTAAGACCAGCAGGGGATTGGATGGGTGCGCTGGGGCGCGGCGCAAATCGAAGTGGACCTCCGTCCCATCCGGCGTAGCGGTCATGAAACCCGGCTCGCCGAGGAGGGCTGAGCACCAGAGCCGGCCCTCCGCGTCGGCGCCCCCGAGGACGACCCAGGGCAGCCGGGCGATGAAGGGAAGGGCCCCCGGCATGATGGCCGAGGCGATCATGCCCGCGTTCAATTGGGCGGCGCTCTCCTCCCCCGCCCGTTCCTGCACGGCGAGTTCGCCTTCGTGGAAAGGGTCTTGGATCGGCATGTGGAACTCCAGGAAAGGGCGGGGAGGAGGCGCAGGCGTTCAGAACGTGACGAGGGTATAGCCCTTCTCCAGGTACTCGGCCAGGCTGATGACGCCGGTGGTGCCCGGAATGTCGAGGCCGCGGCGGACCGGCAGGCCGGTGGCCTCGACTTCGCTGGTGGAGCCGAAGACATCCGCGCAGCCGCCGCACACGCCGGCGACCTTGTCCTTGACCGCGCGGAAGAGGGGGCCGGCGGGGTGATCGATCTTGGCCAGTTCCGTGGCCCATCGGATCCCGGCGCCCTGGAAGATGAGGGCCACTTCCTCGTGCCGTTCCTTCAGGTCGTAGGCGAGGAAGAGGGCGTTGAAGAGCCGGCCCAGGGCTTCCTCGGACCCCGCCTTGGGATCGGAGAAGAGGATGATGGCGGTTTTGCTCATGATGGGTTCCTTTCAAGAATTGACCGATCGTTCGGTACACTTTCAACATAGAGCCCACCCACTGCTTGTCAATCCTTTTTTAGACCGATCGTTCGGTGTACCCTTACCCCATGAACGCGGCGCGATCCACCCGTGAAAGCATTCTGTTGGTTCTCCTGGAGGAATTCCGGGCCTGTGGCTTTGATGGCGTTTCCTTGAGCCGCATCTCGGAAGTCACCGGCCTCGGCAAGGCGAGCCTCTATCACCATTTCCCTGGCGGCAAGGGCGAGATGGCCGAGGCGGTGATGGGCTTGGCCGCCAGCTGGCTGGAAGCGAATGTCTTCAGCGCCCTGGAAGGGAAGGGCGACCCCGCCGAGCGGATGGAAGCGGTCCTGCAGGCCTTCGGGAGCTTCTACCAGCAGGGCCGCAAGTCCTGCCTCTTGAATGTCATGCCCCTGGGCGGCGCGCCAGAAATCCGTTCAGCAGTGGACGGGGTAATGCGGCGCCTGCTCGCAGGCTTCGAAAAGCTGGCGCAGGACGGGGGCCTCAAGAAGGCCGAGGCGAAGGCCCGGGCCGAGGCCGCCCTCGTGGGCCTCCAGGGGAGCCTCGTCGTCTCGCGGGGGCTAGGCGACAACACCCCTTTCCTGAACCAGATCCGGACGCTGCAGAAGGGATTCCTGGCCGCCTAACTTGAGGGTCCGAGCCGTGAACCAAGCAGTTGGAATCTTGGAATCCGTTTGGGCGAGTCGTACTTCGTGTCCATGCCCCAGGCAGGTCTTGCCACACGGCCTGGAGGCTTTAGAATTAAAGTATGTCGTCATGAGATGTGATTAAATGGTAGGATCACAACCATCTCGCGGGATCCGATGACCGAAGCCTACCGACGCCACGACCTTTCAGACAAGCACTGGGCCCTGATCGAACCGCACCTGCCTGGCCGTTCGGGCCAGTGGGGCGGCGTGGGCAAGGACAATCGGCGCTTCGTCAACGCGGTCTTATGGATTCTGCGGACCGGCGCGCCTTGGCGCGATTTACCGCCCGCATACGGCGATTGGAAGAATACCCATCGACGGTTCTGCCGTTGG
>JANXPB010000125.1 GCA_025357545.1 Holophagaceae bacterium | reverse complement strand
CTGCTGGTGGTTGAAGACGTTGATCAGGTTCAGCTGGGCGAAGAAGGCCAGCTTGCGCCAGATCGGCAGGTCGTAAGCCATCTGCAAGTCGGTGCGGTAGGTGTCCGGGAAGCGGAAGCCGCCGCGAGGCGCGTAGTACTTGGTGTAGGTGGTGCCCAGGGCGGCGGGAACGGTACCCGGCAGGGGCGCCACAGCGGTTTTGGAGAAGTCCGTGCCCGAGGTGTAGGAGAAGATGGCGCCCAGGTTCAGGCGGCCCTTCCCGAGGGTCTTGGTGTAGTTGCCCGTGGCGCGGATGCGCACCGGAACATCGGCCGAGAGGGGACCGTAGCCGCCAAAATCCTTGCGGGTCGGCGCGCCGGTGTAGGCGCCGGGGGTGCCGCCCAAGGGGCCGAAGTTGTTGATGGGATCGGTGGTGCCAACCTGGCCGCCTTCGAAGTTGCCGTTCAACTGGCTCAGCGTGATGTTGCCGCCGAAGCTGAAGGCTTCATTGACCTGCTTTTGGTACTGGAGCTCGAGGCCGAGGTAGTCGCGGGTCAGGGAGTCGTCGTTCTTCAGGTTCGTCAAGGTCAGGTCGTTGCCGTCGACCGGGTGGGTCTGCAGGTCGATGAAGTTATCGACGAAGTTCCTCCAGTGGCGGCGGTTCAGGGTGGCGCTCCAGATGCCGTTCTGCCCGTCGGAATGCTTCACGCTGATGGCCAGTTCCTGCATGGTCGGCATCTTGAGGTTGGGGTCGACCGTGTTGGAGTGCCGGTACGCATTGGGGTCGTACACGGCGAAGGGCGTGGTGGAGTAGCTGGTGCGGAGGAGTGGGTTGCCGCCCAGGTAGACGTAGTCGTACTCGGCGGGATTACCCACCACCGACGCGCCGTCCGTGGCGCCCTGGATCACGGCGCCGACATACTCGCCGAAGGACAGCTGGGTGACCCAGGTGCCGTTGCCACTGATGTCCCAGATGGCCGCGAGGCGGGGCGAGAAAGTGGTCAGGCTGAAGTTGGGGGTGCCGATGTCATTCTTGGAAGTGAACTTGTCGAAGCGGCCGCCGAGGTTGAAGCTCCAGTGGTTATCGTACTTCCACTTGTCGTTGACGTAGCCGGCCCAGATGGTGTTGCTGCTGCGGGCGCCGGCGAAGGGCACCCACAGGTCGAGGTAGGTGGTCGCGGAGCTGTTGATGTCGAAGGCGCGGTTGGAGATACCCGTGCCAGCCGTGGCGGGATTGTTGATGAAGCCGCCGAAGTAGATGATCTGGTTGTTCGGGGCCTGGCTGTTGGCGGCGTTGCGGCTGGATTCGTACCAGTCGAGGCCGAACTTCAGCTCGTGCTCACCGGCGCCGGTGAGGAACCAGAGCAGGCTGACGCTGCCATTCTTGATGGGGCGGGCATCGCCATCGGCACCGAAGTAGCCGTTGTCGAAGAGGTACTGGGTACCGCCGTAGTTATTGACATCCTTGGGCGAACCGCCCAGGTCGATCATGATCGGGGTGTTGGCGCCGCCCTGGCCGCCGCCGCCCGCGCCGCCCAGCGTCTCCTTCTTGTTGCCGTAGTGCACGTTCAGCAACATGCTGGGGCTCAGCTGGCCCTGGTAACCGAGGGTGTAGTAAGAATACTTGTTGGGCTGGTTGCTGAGGGTGGCGAGCGAGGTGCTGCCGCCGAAGAACGCATTGGCGTAGTCGCGGCCGGTCTGGTCAATCTCGGTCTTGTTGTACTGCCAGAAGACGCGGTGGTTGGAATTGATCTGCCAGTCGATCTTGATGTCCTTGCGGTCATCGGTCTGGGTGGCGTTGTAGGGAAGGCCACCGCCGTAGGCCGGATCCGCGGTGGTCTGGGCGGAGGTGGAACGGGCGAAGGGGGCCTGAGCCCGGTAACCCACTACGAAGAAGAGGTGGTCCTTGATGATGGGACCGGAGATCACGAGGTTCTGCTGGACGGTGTGGAGGTCCGAGAAGCGAATGGTGCCAGCAGTTCCGCGACCGAGCGGGTTGTAGGCGTTCCAGGCCGGATCCGTGATGGTCAGGCGGGCGATGCCGGTGAATTCGTTGGTGCCGGACTTGGTGACGGTGTTGACGACGCCACCGGTGAACCGGCCGTACTCAGCCGAGATGCCACCGCTCAGAACCTGCACGTCGGACAGCATGTCCTCGTTCAACTGGGCCGCGAAGCCGCCGGTGACGGGATCCGCCACGTCGGCGCCGTCCACCAGGTACAGCACCTGGGTGTTCTGGGCGCCGCGGATGGTCAGGCCATTGGCGTCAGCGCTGATGCCGGGAGCCAGGGCGGCGATGTTGGCGACGGTACGGGCGTTGATCGGCAGATTGTTGATCTTCTCGAGGGTGAAGGCGGCGCCGTCCTTGGAGTCGGTCGTGTCGATGTTGTTAGCGGTGGCGACGACCACGACGGTGGTGGTGGCATCATTCACGGCCTTCAAGGGGAAGTCCGTGACATTGGTTTCGCCCAGACCGACGCGAGCGGCGAGGGTGGAGCCCACGAAACCATCGGCGGAAACCTTGATGGTCACGGGTCCGGGAATCAGCTGCGGGAAGCGGAATACGCCCCTGTCATTCGTCTGGGTGGTGCGATCTCCCTGAGGGGTGGTCAGCACCACTCGGGCGCCAGCGATAGGCTTACCAGTGCTGGCTTCCCTCACGGAACCGGACAAGTTTCCTGTCTGTGTACCTTGGGCCATTAGGGCGATACTGCTGCCGAGGGTGAGAAGAGCCGCTACGCGGCCGATATTGAGGGACTTCCTGAGCATGAATGCCTCCGAGGAAAGGTTTGGGTGGAAGGAGATAACGCGAACAAACTGCATATTTATCAGAGACTTGGATTATCAAGAAGGGTGCGGCCAAGTCGGTGGGGGGAAGGTTCATCTAGGCTGGGGGGGGGAATTGCGGTCGTTTCCCATGACGCAGAGAAATTCATAGACTGATAGTTTCACGGGGAATTTACGCTGACAAGTTTTTTTGAGAATTCGAGAAACCTTTTCCCAGGTTGCTGCAACCAAATTGCCCTGTATATCGACCCTTCCACCCTCGTCTACCAACCCTTGACCCCAAGTCCTGATCCCGGAGGCGCGAGAGGTTCCGCTTTTATCCACCTTTGTCTTTTATATTACAAACCTTTCTTTTACAATCTTTAAACACAGAACTCAGCCTGTTGCCCCAAAAATCCATAGAGCCCTGCTTATTCCCATCACCCTTGAAAGGCTGCTGAACCCTAGGCCGGCTGATTCACGGGACACCCTGTGCTGAAGCTTAGTCTTTTCAGTGAGAATTCCCGGATTAAGGAATTTTTATCCCAGTAGAGGCGACTCCAAGGGCGCGCCACTGGCAAGAGTCCCCTGAAGGGGAACCATTGGAAGGTCCTCTCTTACGTTCCTTGAGTGGATTCCTGGTTTTAGGAGGGCTCGAGGTCCGTCCCCCCTTCACTCGCGTCCTCCAACTCCAGCCT
>JANXPB010000095.1 GCA_025357545.1 Holophagaceae bacterium | reverse complement strand
CGCCACCAGTTCCGCCGCGAACACCTGGCGCAGGGGAATGGGGTACAGCTGGTAGCTTTCCCACTGGAGGACCTTGGTGCCCCCCAGGATGCCGCTCACCAGGCCCACCATCCCCGCGCCGAAGGCCAGCACCGCGCCCATGATCAACGGGGTGGTGGTGGCCTCGAAGTGGGACCCCAGCAGGTATCCGCCGAAGGCCGACACTCCCATGGCCGGAAGGCCTCCCAGCAGGCCGATCAATCCGATGGCCAGCACCAGCGCCCACCTTCCGCCGCGACCCATTTCCCGGGCGGAGCGGTTCCAGGTGGCCTGGAAATGGGCGGCCAACACCGCGCGCATGGGCCCCACCGCCTTCACAGCCATGAAAGCTCACCGGTCTGGGCGCCGCCGACCAGCCCCACAAATAGGTTTTCCAGACTCTCTCCGTTGGCTCGGCCCCGCAGTTCATCCAAGGTGCCGAAGCCTTTCAATTTCCCTTCGTCCAGGATGGCGATGAGGGGGCACAACCGCTCCACCAGATCCAGGATGTGCGTGGTGAGGATCAATGTCACTCCGCGCTGTTGGAGGGTTTGCAGGATATCCTTGATGGTGCGGCTAGTCACCGCGTCGATGCCCTCGAAGGGCTCGTCGAGAAAGAGGATGCGGGGCCCGTGGATCAGCGCGGCGCACAGCGCGATTTTTTTCTTCATCCCAAAGCTGTAGTCCGCCACCAGCGCATTGGCTGCGGGGGCCAGGTCCAACTTCCCGAAGAGCTCCAGACGCCGCGCGTCGATGGTGGCTTCATCCAGGCCGTACATGCGGCCCACGAAACGCAGGTACTGGGGGCCCGTCAGGTATTCCAGCAGGGCCATGTCCTCGGGCATCACACCGATCTGCCGCTTCACGGCGATGGGCTCCGCCGCGATGTCGATGCCCAGGACCCGAATGCTGCCGGAGGTCGGCTTCAGCAGGCCGGTGACCATTTTCAAGGTCGTGCTTTTGCCCGCGCCATTGCGCCCCAGCAGGCCCAGGAAGGCCCCCGCCTCGAGGGAAAGGGACAAGCCATCCACGGCGATCTTGTCGCCGAAGTGTTTGGTGAGGTTCAGGAGTTCCAGGGCGGGCATGGAAGGAGCCTATCAGTGCCCTGAACGTATGTGTCCGCCGACCGGCGAGCGGACAGCCATGGCCGTCGAGCAGAGACGGGCAGGATAGAATGGCTCATGACAAAATTATCCCTGTTGGCGCTATCCCTGCTGCTCGCGGCCTGTCGCGCGCCCTCCACCGGACCCGGGGCTCCCCCATCACCCCCCAAGGTCGTCGCCTCAGCCAGGCCCCTGAACCCCGGGCCGACTCAGCTCCAGGTGGAATTGTCCACGGATGCGGTGGTGGCCGACGCCAAGGCGCTCCAGCAAGAGCTTAGGGCCGCAGTGATGAGCCAGCTCAGCGAGTGGCATCCGGTGGAGGTCCCCGTCGACTCACCGCGCTCGGCCACCATTCCGCGCCTCAAGGTGCGGGTGAAGAAGTACCAGGCCAAGCCCGCGGGTTCACCTTTCACGGTCCTCGGCTTTCCGGGCCTCGTGGGCATGGGGGCTGGGCTCTCAGTCATCCAGGCCACCGCGGGAGCTCAGGAAATGGGAGCCCTTCCCGCGTTCTTGATTGGAGTCCCCCTCCTCGGTCTGGGACTCACTGCCTTGGCACTGGGAATCACTTTCGAATCCCGCAAATCCTACCTGGATCATAAACGCGGCTACCCGCTTCATTCTTTCCAGGCCGAAACACGCATCGTCTGGCCTGTTGGTGGTGGTTTGAAGCAGGAGAAGGAATCCTATCGCGCTTTCAACCTGGGTTCCGAAGCCCGTCCCATGAGCGCCCAGGACGCCGCCGACCCAGCGGAAGTACG
>JANXPB010000038.1 GCA_025357545.1 Holophagaceae bacterium | reverse complement strand
GATCGTGACCGGGTCACGATCCCAGTGGGTGCGGGGGTGGTATCCGCCCTCCCGGCAAAGGTCGAACCAGGCTAGGCCCGGCATGACATAGCCCTCTTCATAGATCAGCGTTCCGTCCAGGTGAACCCGCAGGGACTTCTGTCCGCCGTCGTCAAGGACGTGGGCTTCCATCTGATGGGTTCCGAGAGACGCGTGTGAGGACTCCAGGTAGGGCTGATCTTCCACGACCCAGGTTTTGAAAGGGAGCCGGAGTGTAATGGGAGTCTTCCATCGGTTCATTGCACATACTCCTTGCGAAATCCGCTGTGCCAAATTCATCGAGTGATGCCGGGGGCAGAAGCGGGCTCCAATTGATCCATGCTCAGCTGCGGAGATCCTTGGCAGCCTCGCCCAGGCTTTGCTTCAGCTCCGAACTTGCGCGGGCAGCGCCCTTCTTGACGTCCTGCCAAGCCTCGGCGGCCTGGTCACTCAGATCTCGGCCACTTGGTGAAGGATCCTCATTGAAGGCCTCCCAAGCTTGAGAGCCCTGCTGGGCGAGATCATCAAATTTGCCCTTCACGCGGCGTCCCAAGCCCGCAAGATCATCGCGCAGCTCGGAACCCTTTTTGGGCGTGGTGAGGGCTACCACCAGAGCGCCCAAGGCGGCCCCAGCGAGGAAGGTCAGCAGCACTGAACTTTCGGATGAACTGTTTTCTTGGCTCATGTTGTCTCCTGTGTTGTTCCCATGGGCATTCCCGTTGGGATCACTTACGGTTCTTGAAGAAGCACAGAACGGGACTCAGCAAGCCCAGAAGGCTGCCGAGTTTTTGGGGGGTGGATTCAAAACCGCCTTGAAACTTGATTCGAAACTCATCCACCGCGTGGCTCGCGCGGCCCATGGTCCGGGCGAAGGCTGAAAATTCTTCAAGGGAAGGCTGCAGGAAATCCGCCAACTGATCCACCCGCAACCGGGAGGCATGAATATCCTCGGAGATCCGAGAGAGTTCCTTTTGGGCGGAATTCAGAAACATATCCATGCTCTTGGCCGTTCGGCCCAGTTGGAAGAGCAAATGCATCGTTCCCGCCGATACCCCAAGCAGGACCAGCACCAGCGTGATCTGGAGAGCGATGGTCATAAGCCCTCCACCATCCTGGGTTCGGCCCTTGCATCCACGGCTTTCGCGCCCATCCCTCCCACCTCGCCCTGAGGCGAGATGAGCTGCGGCACCAGCGCGCCCTGGGCACCTTGGGCACCGCCCGTGATGAAAGTCACCGGGAATTCGCGCCTAGGTGATTTATTTTCCTGGTTCAAGGTCGTCTCCTTTTATATCAGTTCGTGCCTACTAGTCCGCCCGTGATCCCGACTCCTGAGACCACCAGTTCAACCCGACGGTTGTTCTGACGTCCTTCGGAGGTGTCGTTGGTATCAATGGGTCCGGCCTTCCCGAAACCACGGGAGACGATGGCATTGGGAGAGACGCCTTGGGTTACCAGGAAGTCCCGAGCAGCTAGGGCCCGTTGTTCCGACAGCCGCTGGTTCACTTCGTCACTTCCGACGTTGTCCGTGTAGCCTTCCGATTCCAGCTTCAGCCCTGGATGGGCGAGGATGAGGCCAGCGATCTTGGCAAGCTTTTCTCGGCCAATGGGCAGCAGGGTGGCTTTGCCGCTGTTGAAGGTCACCCCTGACATGTTCACGATCAATCCCCGGGCCGTGGCGCGAGTTTGCAGAATGGCGTTCAGCTGGGTCAGCAGTCGCTCCCGCAGGTTGGAGTTCTCCTTCAGGGCCGCCTTGCGGGAATTTTCCGCGTCGGCTAGGGCTGCGGCGGCGATGGCGG
>JANXPB010000008.1 GCA_025357545.1 Holophagaceae bacterium | reverse complement strand
CGACTTCACCTCCCCTGGAGGTTGAAGCCCGAGGGCCGCCGGGAAGAGTAGGTTCATGTCCAGCTCTCCAGTGGACCAAAAGCCCACCTCACCCTGAAGCTCTACCCACACGATTCAGCGAAGAACCGTCTTCTTATAACTTTCGTCACATAAACACGCAATTAGCGGCGCCGTCCCTAGACGATGCCCGGCACCATCAAGCGCACGGTGGCTTCGGGATTCCGATAGCCGGCTTCCACCAGCGCGGCGGCGGCGGCGGATTTGATCCCGAGGCCGATGGCATTGCCCAGGTGGTGGCCGCGGGCCCAGCGGACCGTCTGCATGTGAGCGTCCATGTTCTCGTTCCCGAAGGCGATCTCTGCTTCCAGGAAGCGGGCCTGGGCCGCATCCCGTCGCCCTTCCAGCGCGAGGATCACGGCGTGGTTCTTCATGGCCAGAGCCTTGCTGTTTGAAGAGCGCACCTTGAAGAGCTGGTGGATGTCCTTCCGGGCGGCCTTCAGCAAAGCCTCGCGGTGATCGGGTTCGACGGCAGCACAGGCCAACTGGCAGCGGATGCGGGCCTCCACGCAGGTGAGGCGGACCCCCTGGGACTTCAGCAGCAGCGAACGTGTCAGCTCCGGCCACTGGGCTTCCAAGAGGGCCAGGGCAGCCTGGGCGTCGCCCTGGTAGAGCCGCACCGAAGCCTGTCCCACCAGTCGGTAGAAATGCTGGATGAGGAAGCCGGTCTCGGGCCAACCCTCCAGAGCCCTGGCGATTTCCTGTTCCGCTGTGGCCGCATCGTCATTCGCCAGATGGACATTCCAACCCACGATCCTGAGGTTCGCCACCATGAGCACATCGCCCAATTCCTCGGCGGCGCTGAGCTGTTCGGGGAACCGCGCTGCCGCTGTGCTGATCTGGCCCATCATCACGTAGGCCATGAAGCAGAAGAGTTGGGCCGTATGTATTTCGTAGGTCACGCCCGTGCAGCTGGCGCGCAGGATCCCTTCGGACTTCTCAAGCCACTCCACCGCCGAGCGCCAGCGGCCCGTCACCACCGCCGCGATGCCCGCGCCCAGGTAGGCCCGGGCCAAGGGCTCCGGCTGGCCGTAGCGCTCTGCCAGGGCCATGGTGGTGGCCTGGATTTGATGCACGGCGGCCAGTTCGCTGTTGCCGTGGCTGGAGGCCCGGAGCGCCATCTCGTGCGCCAACCCCCGCACCAGGCGGTAGGGTTCGCCCGCATCCAGGGCCAGCAGCAACTGCCGCGCCTGGAAATCCGCGGCCCGGATGAAATCGAAGGGGCCGAGGCCCATGGTCACGGACCAAAGGGTGTCGATGCGATCGAGCTGGATGGCCGGGATGGCCTCGGCCTTCCGCTCTTTGAATTTGAGCCCCCGCAAGCCCAGCCGCAAACGGTGGAAGAGCAGGGAGGCCAAGGCTCCGGTGGGGGTGGCCGGAATCCGCACCCCCACGGAACCCAGCACGATGCGCGCGGTGGCGAGACCTTTCTCCAAGTGGCCGCTGCGGAAGAATTCCTCGGCGGCCCGCCGGCGCCAGATCCGGTGGGCGGGCGTGTCGCCGCGGTTGGCGGCCCCCAGGAAGACCTCGGCTGCGGCGGCACCCCGGCCGGCGTTCACCAGGGCCTGGGCGAAGAGCGGCCGGATGGCCTCGAGGGAGTGATCTGCGGGATCCCGCAGCTCGATGGCCTGGCGGTAGAGGGCTGCGGCTTGCTCGAAGGCCAGGGCCCCGGCGGCCAGGTGCGCCGCCCGGAGCGAGAAATCCGCGGCCTTCGCGGTTTCTCCCGCGGCCAGGTAGTGGCGGGCGAGGGCCTGGGGATCGGCACCGGGACTCAGTTCCAGTGCCTCCGCCAGGCGCCGGTGGCGGTCGACCTGGAGGGCTGGAGCAAGGCTGCCGGTGAGCACCTCCCGCACGCGGTCGTGGTAGACCTCGAGGGTCCGCTGCAGGGAGGCGCCGCGGGCCCGGGCCAGGCGGCCCGCCCTCAGGGCTGCGAAGGGATCGGCCCCGCCGGGCGCCACCTCCGCCGCCTTGCGGAGGGTGCTCCAGGGCAGTGGGTAGCCCGCGATGGAGAGGAATTCCAGTACCTTGCGGGATTGGTCGGGCAGGGCCTGGATTCGCTGCAACAGCAGGCGGTCCAGATCCGTGACGGCGGTGGGCAGCTCCCCGGTGGAATCCTGGACGGTGGCGGCGTAGCGCGCCAACTCGCTGATGAACAGGGGACTGCCGCCGGCCTCTTCGGCGATGCGCCGGGCCCGGGTCTGCCGTTCCGGGCCCATGAGGGAGAGGGCCAACTGGGTGGAGGCCTCGCCATCCAGAGGGCCCAGGCGCACTTCCGCATGGCGGCCCGCCTTCAAGAGCGGCGCCAACTCCAGCAGCGCGGGGCAAGTGTCGGCGTCTTCGCTGCGGAAGCAAGCCACCAGGAGCAGGGAGGGCGGGTCCGGGGGGCGCAGCAATTCCGCCAAAAGGGCCACGCTGTCCAGGTCCCCCCATTGGAGATCATCCAGGACCAGCACCAGGGGCCGATGGTCCGACAGCCGGGAGAGCAGGGCCCGGAGCGCGCCAAAGGCCTGGCGGCGAGTCTCCTGGGCGTCCACGGAGTCGGTGCCCTGGGCCGCCGCACGGGCGATGGAGGGCACCTGGTTGAGCACCGGGAAGAGCTTGGCCAGGGCGCCGATATGGCGTGGCAGGATGGGTTCCGTTTCCATCGAGGGCATGAAGCGCAGAGCTTGGCTCAGGCTGTCGATGAGGCTGTCCACGGCCTTGAAGGGCACGGATTCCTGTTCGAAGCAGCGGCCGTAGAGGGAGAGGGTGCGCGGATGGTCCTCTTGCGTGGACCGCAGGAAGCGCCGTATCAGCGCGCTTTTACCGATGCCCGAGCTGCCGTCCAGCAGCACCATGAAGGGTTCCCCCCCGGCGGTGGCTTGGAAGGCTGCACGCAGCGTGGCGAGCTCAGCCTCCCGCCCCACGAAGGCCCTGTGAAGCGGCCGGGAGCCGGACTCGCCGTTGCCCGGCCGCCCCAGGCTCTCCAGCAGGGCCTGGGCGCTCAAACGTTGCCGGGGATCCCGGATCAGCAGCGCCATGCAAATCTCATCGAGATCCGGAGGGACCCCCGGCGCGATGGCGGATGGGCGGGGCGGGTCCATCTCCTGCTTGGCCTGCAGCATGGCCATGGGCGAGCCCGTGAAGGGCAGCCGGCCAGTGAGGGATTCGTACAGCATCACGCCGACGGCGTACCAGTCTGAAGCTTCGGTGGCCCGCTGCCCGCCCACCTGTTCGGGCGAGATGTGCGACGGCGTGCCCACCAGTTTGGGCGGCAGGCCTTGGGCCCAGCTGTCCTGGGGGGCAAGATCCTGCACCAGCCCGAAATCCAGCACCACGGTGCGGCCGGCTTCGGTCACCAGCACATTGCTGGATTTGAGGTCGCGGTGGAGCTTTCCAGCGGCATGGAGCGCCCCCACCCCGTCCACCAGCTGGCGAAGGGCGCCGCGCAGCCGGGCGGGGTCGTTCACGGCCTTGGGTTCAACCGCCACCTTCGCCGGCGGGTTGATGGGCTCCTCGGCCAACATGGTCGGTTCCTCGCCGGAGATCGAATGGGAGATGCTGTCCGAGAATTGCGCCCCATCCCGACCCTTCAGCTCGATGCCCGAGGTGCGGTCCAGGCCCGCGGGGTTGACTGAAGGGACCGCCTCGCACCTGGCCCAGGTGGAAAAGGGCTGGCCTTGAATGAGCTCCATGGTGAAGAAGGCCCGATCGGCCTCGCTGCCCAGTTCGAAGAGGCCCACCAGGTTGGGGTGGGAGATGTCCGCCAGGGCGCGGAACTCCTGCTTGAACTGGTACAGCGACTCGGCGCTGACATTGGTCAGGGTCTTCAGCGCCACCAGCGCCTGGCGGTCCTGGTCGAAGACTTCGAAGACCATGCCGAAGGAGCCGGAACCAATGCTCCGGCGGATATGGATGCGATCGGTGCCCCGGAATTCCACCACGCCATTCTTCCTGTTGAATCAGGATCTTAGGGTATCCTGCCCTTCGATATCCAACATCGAGGCC
Source organism: Holophagaceae bacterium (assembly GCA_025357545.1). GTDB lineage: Bacteria > Acidobacteriota > Holophagae > Holophagales > Holophagaceae > JANXPB01. The sequence continues at coordinate 17,446 of JANXPB010000008.1, read as the reverse complement.
CTTCATGAATACGTCGAACCCGTCACCGGCGCAGGACCGCGTCGTGCTTCAAGCATTGGTCGTGCTGCTCTTGGGGGGGGCGGCCCTGCATTTGGCCTATGTCCCGCTGACCGGCTCCAAACCATCGCTCATCATCAGCAACACCCTGTTCAGCCTGTTGGCTTTTCTGCACGCGTGGTACGCCCTCGGGTGGAAACGGGCCGTGACCTTCTTCGGCATCGTCTTCGGGCTCTCCTGGATAGCCGAGAGCCTCAGCATCGCCACCTGCCTGGCCACCTGCTACCACTACACGCCGGTGCTGGGGCCCCGCCTCGGCCAGGTCCCCATCGTGGTGCCCCTGGGCTGGTTCGGCATGATCTACAACAGCTACGTGGTGGTGAACCTGGCGGCTGAAGGGCAGGTGGTGAGCACCAAGGGCGGGGGCCTCTGGATGGCCTGGCTGGCCATCCTCACCGCCTTCGTCATGACCACCTGGGATCTCACGCTGGACCCCTACATGGTGATCAAGGAACAGGCCTGGGTGTGGAACCAGGGCGGGGCCTACTTCGGCATCCCCTTCGCAAACTATGTCTCGTGGGTGGAGACGGTGTTCATCATCGGCGTGGTCTACCGCATGGTCGAGCGGACCATGCCGTTGCCGGAGCGGAAGCTCTCCCCCTGGGTCGCGGCCATTCCCGTGGCGGGCTACGCGCTCATTGGGCTGCCCGACGTGTTCATTGGAGTGCCCGACGCCACCCGCCTGCTCTCGCCGTTCACCATGGGGGTGCCGATCCTCATGGCCGCGGCGCCCTTGCTGCAGCAGGCGTTCCCACGCTGGTCCGAGGCCGGTGTCTACGTCGCGGCCCTGGTAGAGGAAGGCCACAAGCCCCATCCAGCAATGGCCAAGGCCCTCTGGGTGCTGATGATCGCCGCCTTTCTGGCCCACGTCGGCGCCCACGGGTCCCAGATCCTGACCGGGGGCCGGCTGCCCTTCGACCAGATGACGGTTTTCTTCAGCATCTTCGTGGTGCTCCACGCCTGCTACATGCTGGGCTGGCGGCGGGCCCTCGCCTTCTTCGCCTTCACGGCGCTCATCGGCTTCACCTTCGAGTACGCGGGCGTGAAGACCGGCGCCATCTTCGGCCGCTACTACTACACCGACGTGCTGGGCTGGAAGATCCTGGGCACCGTCTCCTGGCCCATCCCACTGGCCTATTTCATGGTGCTGTACCCGAGCACGATGATGGCGAACCTGGCCATCCAGGGGGTGCCCGTGACGCGGAAGCTGCACTGGGGCTGGTCGGTCTTCGCGGCCTTGCTGGCGGCCCTGATCATGAGCGCCTGGGACCTCACCATGGATCCCTACATGTCCCTGCAGCAGAAGGCCTGGATCTGGGTGGATGGCGGACCCTACTTCGGCATCCCCTTCCGGAATTTCGCGGGCTGGGTGCTCACCACCTTCACCGCGGGTCTGGCCTACCGGCTCATCGAGCACCGCATTCCATTGAAACCCCTGGGCGAGATGAGCACGTTGGTGGTGGTGCTACCCATCATTTGCTATGCCGTCCTGCCCATCGGCGACCTCTACATGGGCTTCCCCGAGGCCACCAAGGTCATTGCACCGTTCTCCATGGGTATCGCGGTGATCGCGGCCCTCATGCGCATGGGCGAGCCCAAGACCGCATGACTCAGGGCAAGGGCCCCGGCGCCGCCGGGGCCCTTGCCCTGCCTACCGCAGCTATTTCTTCGCGGCCTTCAGCCACTCCTCATGGCTCAGCGCCTTGAGCGGCTGGAGCTGGGCCCCAAGACCCTGGTTCAGAATCGGCAGCTCCTTCTGGAGGTAGGCTTCCACTTCCCTGTCAGCGGCGGCGATATCCTTCTTCAGCGCGTCGCGGCGGTCCAGTTGGGCCTGGCTGGGCCGGCCTGGGTAGCCGGTGACCGCGCCGTATAGCGTGGCGACGTAATCGCGCAGGCGCTCCTCGCCGGTGATACCACCACCCTCTTTCACGGGGACGTAGGTGTTGCGCAGCGTCTCCAGGGTTGCCGCAAAGGCCAGGAGCCGCTTCTTCAGGGCTTCATCCGGGAGCTTGGTAGCCACGTCGCGGGCCTGGTTCCGCAGGTCCACCACCCGGTCCACGGTGAAGGTCATGTCCTCCAGCACGCGGTAGAGGTCCATGGCCAGCGCGAATTGGGCCTCGCGCTCCTGTTTCGGGTGGATACCCAAAGGGTCGGGCTGGATGTCCAGGCGGGTGGTGAGGGTCTCTTTTCCTTTGGTCATCTTCACGGTGTAGCTGCCTTCCAGCACCTGGGGCCCAGTGAAGGCTCCCCCGGCGATGGAAGCGCCCGTGGGCACCTTGGGCGCCTTAAGATGCATGGCCCAGTACAGCCGGTTGAGGCCCTTCCGCTTGTCGCCGGACAGGGTATCGATGAGGGCGCCCTTGTCGTCGAAGATCTCGAATTTCAAATCGCCGAAGATGTGGCGCTTCTTCTGGTAGTAGGCGATGGTGGCGCCGCCCCGGGGGCTCCGGCCATCGAACTCCCCATCCGCGTCGGCCCAGCCATCGCCGCCCAGTTCGTCGAAGGTAGAGGGCCGCGAGGGCAGGAAGGCCACGTCTTTGGCCAGCACCTCGGGCGTGAGGGAGCGCAAGGGCGAGATGTCGTCGATGATCCAGAGCCCCCGGCCATGGGTGGCCAGCACCACGTCCTTGTCCCGCGGGTGGATGGCGATGTCCCGCACGGGCACCGGCGGGAAGTCACCGCCTTTGAAGGCCGCCCATTGCGCGCCGCCGTCCAGGCTGATGAAGAGGCCCGCCTCGGTGCCCAGGTAGAGCAGGGCGGGATTCACGGGGTCCTGCCGGAGGACGTGGGCGAAGCCCTTGAGCTCCGGGGTGGCCAGGGAGGTCCAGGTGGCGCCGAAATCCCGGGTCCGATAGAGATGGGGTTCCATGTCCCCGGTGCCGTGCCCGTCGAAGGTGGCGAAGGCCGTGCCCTCCTCGAAGGGGCTGGCTTCGATCCAGGACACGGTGGTGGCCTTGGGCACCCCTGCCACGTTGGCGGCGAGGTTGGTCCAGGTTTTCCCTCCGTTGCGGGTCAGCTGAAGGTTGCCGTCGTCGGTGCCCACCCAAATGGTCTTTGGGTTTTTCGGGCTCTCCTGGACGGCGTACACGGTGCAGTGGGTCTCGGCGGAGGAGTTGTCCACCGTCAGTCCGCCGCTCTCCTCCTGTTGCTGTTTCTTGGGATCGTTGGTGGTGAGGTCCCCGCCCAGCCGTTCCCAGGTCTGACCATGGTCGTGGGAGCGGAAGAGGTACTGGGCACCCATGTAGAGGGTGGTCTTGTCCGTGGGGCTCAGCTGGATGGGCGTGTTCCAGTTCCAGCGGAGCTTGGGTTCCCCGGCGCCGGGCTGGGGCTGGATGAAGCGGGACTCGTTGAGGGTCATGTTGATGCGGCCGGCGTTGCCGCCTTGGCTTTCGGCGTACACGTAATTGGGGTCTGTGGGGTCCGGTTGGACCCAGAAGCCGTCACCGCCGTAGAGGTTCTTCCAGTGGCGGTTCTGGATGGAGCCCCCGGCCCGCGAAGGGCCCATCCAGGAGCTGTTGTCCTGCAGGCCGCCATACACACGGTAGGGCCGCGCCAGGTCCAGGGCCACATGGTAGTACTGCCCTATGGGGAGGTTTCGCAGGAAGCGCCAGGTGGCGCCGCGGTCTTCGGTGGCGTAGAAGCCGCCGTCGGTGCCGGCATAGACGCGCTCAGGGTTGTCAGGGTCGATCCAGGTGGCGTGCCAGTCGCTGTGGACCGCGCCGCCGATGACGCTGAAGGTCTTGCCGCCGTCGTCGCTGACGGTCATGTTCAGGCCCGGCTTGTAGACCCGCATGGGGTCCTTGGGATCCACGAACAGGGCGCCGAAGTAGAAGGGCCGGATGATGGTGTTGGCGCCACTGTGCCCGTGGGACCAGGTCTCCCCGCCATCCTCGGAGCGGTAGAGGGCGCTGTCCTTGGCCTCCACGTTGGCGTAGACCACCTTGGGATTGCTGGGGGAGATGGCCAGGGCGATGCGGCCCAGGTCGCCCCCGGGCAGGCCGCGGTTGGAGCCCGTGCTGAGTTTGGCCCAGGTGGCGCCGCCGTCCGTGGACTTGAAGAGCCCGCTGCCGGGTCCACCGCTTTCGAAGGCCCACGGCTTGCGCCGGTACTGCCACATGGACGCGAAGAGGGTGTTCGGATGCTTGGGATCGATGGCCAGGCTGGCACAACCGGTGTTCTCGTCGACGAACAGGATGCGCTTCCAGGTCTTGCCGCCGTCCGTGGTCTTGTAGAGGCCGCGCTCGCTGTTGCCGTTCCAGAGATGCCCCATGGCGGCCACGTAGACAGTGTTGCTGTCGGTGGGATCCACCTCGATGCCGGCGATGCGCTCGGAATCCGGAAGGCCCATCAGGGCCCAGTTCTCGCCGCCGTCGGTGGATTTGTAGACGCCGTTGCCCAGCGAGACGCTGTTGCGCACCCAAGTCTCGCCGGTGCCCGCCCACACGGTCTGCGGGTCCTTGGGGTCGATGCGGAGGAAGCCGATGCTCTGGTTGTGCTTGTCGAAAACGGGTTTGAAAGTCGTTCCCCCATTGACGGATTTCCAGATGCCTCCGCTGGCGGCGCCGACATAAAGGGTGAGCCGCCCTTTTTCATGCACTGCGTCCAAGGCCGAAACGCGGCCGCCCATCGCCGCTGGACCGATGCTCCGCATGCCAAGGCCCGAAATGGTCTCCGGCTCGACCTTCACCGCGTCTTGGGGCGCGGCCGCGGTGGCGCCCGCCTGGGCGAGCAAGGCGGCGCTCCCCAGGACTAGGCAGAGCGGGGTTCGGGTCAATGGGGACATGGGTTCCTCCAGGTGCATAAAAAAATACCGCCCCGGGGTGGCCGGGGCGGTGATTTATCTCAGCCCTTCTTTTCCGGGCCGTCCGGCTTCGCCGCTTCAGGCTTTTTTTCCGGCGCGGGCTCGGCTTTTTTCTCCGGCATCTTGAATTTCATATCATCGATGGCGGGATTGATATCCACCTTCTCGATGGTCAGCTTCTGCTTCTCAGGCCGGCCCTTGGCGCCCATCTCCATGGAGTGGGCCATCATGACGCCGCCCTCCTCCTTGTAGTCGCCGATGGTGGCCTCGGTTTCCACTTCGGTGCCCCGCACCACGCGCTTGCTGGTCTGTTTCACAACCAGGAAGGAATCCGCGTCCAGGAAGATGGTCTGGATGTTGCCGTTTTTAAGGGTCACCTTCAGCTTGTGGGTGGGGCTCCCCTCCACATCCTCCTTGCCCAGGTATTCCACTTTGTGACCCTTGTCCCGGTAGTCCACCAGGGGGCCGTCGAGGTCCGCCTGCTGCTCGGCGTTCTTGAGGCCGTCGGCGTCCATGGCCTCAGGGTCCTTCTTGCCGCCGTAGCCCGCGAAGGGGTTGATGGTCCACCCGGCTTTGCCGTCGTAGGCTTCGATGAGGTGCATATTCTGGACGGTGACATCCTGATAGAAGCTGCCGGGGCGCTTCTGCTCCATCACGAAGGGGGCTTCCACGGGGCCAAAGGCGGCCTTGCCGGTGAGGCGGATGGATTTGATGGCCTTCAACTTGGCCAAGCCGCCCATGGCCTCCACATTCTTGGCGATGACCTGGTCGGCGCTGAGGCCCTGGGCCAGCAGCGGAGCTGCCGCGATCAGAGGCAGGGCGAGGAGATGGAAGAAGCGTCGGGTCATGGGACCTCCTTGAAGAAAAGGCGGGGAATGGAACCTGGAATCATCATGCGGCAACCACCCGGTCCGCACGTGGGCAGGATGGCCTGAAGCCGAAATTCTTCGCTGATCCGCCCGGTTTCGCCGCCGACCGGGTGTTCACCGCATGGCTTCCATGGGGCTCAGCTGCGAGGCCTTCAGGGCCGGGTAGAGGCCGAAGACCAACGCGAGTCCCAGGGCCACGCCCCAGGCCACCAACAGGCCCATGGGATTCACCACCAGGCCGTAGGGGAAGTTGGCGGAAAGGGCCTTGCACACCACGGTGCCGCTCAGGGTTCCCGCCGTGGCGCCCAGGGCCGCGAGCACCAGGGCTTCCAGCAGGAACTGCACCAGGATCTCCTGGTCCGAGGCCCCCAGGGCCTTGCGCAGGCCGATCTCGAAGCGGCGGTCACTGAAGCTGATGAGCATGACGCTGAGCACGCCCACGCCGCCCACCAACAAGACGGTTGCGGCGAGGCTCTGGAGCACCACCTGCCAGCCCCAGATGTTGTCCTTGAACTGCTGGTAGGAGCGCACCAGCTCCGCGGAGAGATCCTCGATCTCGATGTCCTCGATGCCGTGGTGGGCCTGCTTGGCCCGGCTGAGGAGCAGGGCGCTGACTTCGTCGACGTCCTTCTTGGATTTCAGCTTCACCGCCACCTGGCTCAGCTTGTGGCTGGTGTCCATGCGGTCCATGTAGGCTTCCAGCGGCATGAGGATGCCGTTGCCATCCAGCCAGGTGTCGTCGCTCATGACCTGCAAAGGGGCCAGCACGCCCACGATGAGGAAGCTCTGACCCTCCAGCTTGACGCTGCGGCCCACGGGGTCGGCGCCCCCGAACAGCTTGGAGGCGATGCTGGAACCCACCACCGCCACGGGGCTGCGCCGCTTGGCGTCGTCGTCCGTGAGGCCCCGGCCCAGGCCGATGCGCCGGTTCATCCAGGAAAAATAGTCCGGGGTCACGCCGATGGCGAAGGTGCGTTCGGTGCCGCCGACCACCCGCACCGGCGTGGGTTTGTAGGCCCTCGGCAAAAAGGCCAGCACCTTGTCATCCGGCGCCGTGAGTCGCGCCAGGTCCTCGGCGCGCAGGCCCGGACTCATGGCGAAGCGCTTCTGTTCCTCGGTGGTCTCGGGGGATTTCGGTGTGAGCATCACGGTGCCGTCGAAGCTCAGCCCCGAGAACCCGGTGCTGATCTTGTCCACCACGCCGTCCATCACGGAAGTCATGATCACCAGCGCGAAGACGCCGAGCGTGAGCAGTGTCAGGGTCAGGAAGCTGCGGAGCTTGTGGGCCCAAAGCTCCGCCAGGCCCGTGCGCACCACCTCGCCCACCAAGGCCAGGCGCGACGAAAAAGGCAGCTTGTCGGAAGGCGCTTGAGGGGCGAGTTCGCGCGGCTCCAGGAGGCTCGGCCCAGGCGGCAGCAAGATGGAGTTGGTCTCACTCATAGCGCAGCGCCTCCATGGGAGAGAGCCGGCTCGCCTTCCATGCGGGCACCAGCGCGAAGAGGAACCCGAAGCAGAGGGCCAGGGCGAAGGCCCACAGGAAACTGGCCGGCTGCATGCCCAGGGGCACGCCGATGTAGTGGGTGATGAACCAGGAGAAACCGATGCCGATGCCCAGCCCCACCGTGCTTCCCAGCGCCGTGAGCAGCAGAGCCTCGGTCATGAATTCCTTGAAGATCTCCCGCCCCGAAGCGCCGATGGCCATCTTGACGCCCACTTCGCGCACCCGCTCCTTGAGGGAGGCCAGCTGGATGTTCACGTTCACGATGCCGCCGCCCAGCAGGGCCAAGACTCCGCTCAGCATGAAGATGATGTTGTAGGCATCGCCGGTGTCGCGGCGCTTCCGTTCCCGGGCGGCGATGTCATCCAGCCGGACGTCGCTCTGGAGCCGGTGGTTGGTCACCAGGACGGAGGTCAGGCCCTTGGCGAAATCGCTGATGGATTCCACTTTCGGGATGCGGAAGGTGAGGCGGTCCACCCGCTGGTAGCGGTCCCCCTGCATGCGCTGCTGCACCAACGCCGCGGGCACGGCGATGAGGCGGTTCTTGCGCCGGAACATGTTGCCCTGGCCCGGCACATCCCGGAAGCGGAAGACCCTTTCGCGCAGGACGCCGATGACTGTCACGGGCACGTCGCCCACCCGGATGACCGACCCCAGACCGCCGCCGGAAGGGAAGAAGGTGGCAAAGGCCTCGCTGCCGAGCACCGCCACGGCGGAAGCATTGGCGATGTCCGCGGACGAGAAGGAGCGGCCGTGGGCCAGATCGAAGCCTTCTATGGCCAAGTAGTCGCCATTGATGCCCTGCACCTGCCTTTCCTGGTCCGCGAAAGCCGAGCGGACGCGGGTACGGGCGTTCTTCTGCACGCTGACGCCCTCCACCAGCGCAGTGTCCAGTTCGCGGCCGTCCTCCATATCCTGGTGCCGCAGGCCGAGGTTCGCATTCTGCAGCGCGGTGGGCGTGCCGTCATTGCCGGTGTTGTTGGGTTGCACGTTGAGCTTGTCGAGGCCGCCGAGCTTCACGTAGAGGGCCTCGCTGCGCTTGCGGAAGGAATCGGTGATGGAAAAGCCGCCCAGGACGGAAGCGACGCCCAGCACGATGCCCAGGGTCTGCAGGCTCGACCGGCCGAAATTCTCGTGGAGCTCGGTCCAGGCCGATTCCAGGCGGACCCGGAAGGCCCCAGTGCTTTTCACGCCGCACCCGCCGCGGCGGCGGCTATGAGCCCATCGCGGATCTCCACCCGGCGTTGGGCCAGCGCCGCGATGGAGGGGTCGTGGGTCACCAGCACCAGGGTGTTGCCGGCGGCGTTCAATTCCTGGAAGAGGGCCAGCACTTCAGCGCCGGTGCGCGAATCCAGGGCGCCGGTGGGTTCGTCGGCCAGCAGCAGGGCCGGGCCGTTGGCCAGGGCCCGGGCGATGGCCACGCGCTGGCGCTGGCCGCCGCTCAGGTTGCTGGGAAGCACGTTTGCCTTTTCAGGCATCCCCACCTTCTCCAGCAGCGCCATGGCCCGTTCGCGCCGCTCGCGCCCCCCCACGCCCGCATAGAGCATGGGCAGCTCCACGTTGCGCAGGATGCTGGCCTTGGGCATCAGGTTGTAGCTCTGGAAGATGAACCCGATCTTGGTGTTGCGGATGCGCGCCAACTGGGCCCCGGAGAGGCCCTGGACCTCCGCGCCATCCAGCGTGTAGGTGCCGGTGGTAGGGGAATCCAAGCAGCCCAGGATGGCCATGAGGGTGGACTTGCCGGATCCGGAGGGACCGATGAGGGCCACGAATTCGCCCCGGGCGACCGTGAGGTCGATGCCCCGCAGCGCGTGGACCGCCGTGCCATTGGCGCCGAAGACCTTGGTCAGGCCGGCGGTCTGGATGATGGGGGACATGGCTCGCTCCGCTCGCAGGTAGGAGGTACTGGGTGTGGGGACTCCTCAGCCCTCGCACCTCGCCACCTAGTTGTTCTCGTCGTCCTTCTCGACCTTCTTCTTGCTGACGTCCTCCAGGCTCACCTGGTCGTCCTTGGCGAGGCCGCTGAGGATCTCCACTCGCTCCAGCGTCGCCACACCGGCCTTCACCGGGATGGCATCGAAGAATTCCTTCCAGTGGTCGGACATCCAGATGAACTTTGTGCGGCCCGAGAGCGCTTCCTTGGCCCGCTTCAGGTCCTCGGGCGGCAGGTTCTTCTTCAGACGGAAAACCACGGTTTGGCCGTCCTTGCGCTGGAGGGCTTCCAGCGGCACGGAGATGGCCTTGGCGCGCTTCTCGCCGAGGATCTCCACATTGGCGCTCATGCCGGTCTTGAAGGCTTCGCTAAGTTCGTCCAGGGCGATCTCGACTTTGAAGACCTTGATTTTCTCCAGCAGTTCCGCGGCCGGAGCCACGAAGCGCACCCGGCCCGTGAAGGTCTTCTGCGGGTAGGCATCCAGGCTGATGCGGACAGTCTGGCCTACGGCCACCTTAGCGATGTCCACCTCATTGAGGTTCACGCGGATGATGAGGCTCTTGAGGTCCGCCACGGTGAATACCACCGTGCCGGCGTTGAAGCTGGAGACGCCGCTGGTGATGGTGTCCCCCAGCTCCACGCCGCGCTTGATCACCACGCCATCCATAGGGGAAGTCACCCGGGCGATCTGGGTGGAGGCGTTGCCGTTGATGGGGATGCCGCGGTCCTCCACGATCTGGAAGCGCGTCTGGGCGGATTTGAAGGCATCCCGGGCCAGGTCCAGTTTGGCCGCGGCATCCTTGAAGGTCTCGCCGCCGATGAGCCCTTGGTCGAATAGCACTTTCTGGGTGGCGTACTGGCGCTCAGCGTCCTTGAAATTCAATTGGGCGGAACTCAGACTGCCCTGGACCTCTGACAGGCTCTGGGCCTGGGTCACGTCAGGCTCCACTGCGGCCAGCACTTGGCTGCGCTTCACCACCGCACCCTCCCGGACGTTCAGGCCCACCACCCGGCCGGACACGGTGCTTTTCACGTCCACCTTGGTGTAGGGGTCCACGACCCCCACTTCCCGCACGCTGACCTGGAGATCCTCGGCCTGCACCTTGCCGATGCGGAAGGGTGTTTCACTGCCCTTGCCCTTGTCGCCGCCACTGCCCTTGGCCAGGAGCACACCACCCACCACCACCACCGCAATGGTCCCAATGATCCACCAGCGTTTGTTCATGGCCTTACCCCCTGCCAGTGCAGCTGAAAAAGAATCCGAGCTTGTCGCTTCCTGTATGGCCTGGGTACGAAGGAGGCCGACCCGCGTTTAAGCGGGTGGTTCAATTCGATTCCTGCTCAATTCAGGGAAGGTGATGATTCCGTTGGACCGGCCTTGATCGAAGCCAGCGCTTCCATGGCCTGGGCTTCCACCAAGGCCGCAAGGCGGGTTGGCAACCCTGGCTCCGGGAGCCACCGCTGCCCCTTCAACCAGGCCTCCAGATGGGCGATGGGATCCTTGCGGGACCAGGCCTCCAGGTCGGCGGGGGCCACGTAGCGCTGGTCGTCGTGCTCCGCATGGCCCTTCAGGCGGAAAGTCTCGCAGACCAGGAAGACTGGGCCGTTGCCCTCCAGGCAGAGCTGCCGGGCCCGCTTGGCCGCCTCCAGGACTTCCAGGGCGTTGTTGCCATCCACCACCATGGTCTCGGCCCCCTGGGAGCGGGCCGCCATATGCCCTTTCATCTGTTGGGTGGGGGAGGTCGAGTAGGCGAAGCCGTTGGATTCACCCACCACGATGAGCGGCAGCCGCTGGACCACGGCGAAATTCAACCCTTCGTAAAAGGCCCCGGTGGAGGAGCCACCATCGCCGATCCAGGTCATGGCCACCCGGGCTTCTCCCCGTTGCCGGAAGGCCAGCGCGACCCCGGCCATGACCGGGATCAGGGCTCCAAGCATGGAGGTGGGCGCCACGATGCCCCGGGCCATGCCCCCGAAGTGGTTGTTGTGCTCCCGCCCACAGGTGGGGCCAGACGCCCGGCCCAAGTATTGAAGGAAGACCTCCTTGGGAGTGACGCCGCGCACCAGCATGGAGCCCAGGTTGCGAATCAGGGGGCCGATGATGTCCTTGGGGCCCAGGGCCAGGGCCGTGGCGCAGGCGGTAGCCTCCTGGCCCAGGCTGCGGTACACGCTGCCCATGGTGAGGCCCTGCTTGTACAGCAGCACCAGGCGCTCTTCCATGAGCCGGGTGAGCAGCATCGATTCATAGAGTCGCAAGGCGGTGGCTCGGTCCATGGAGGTAGCATAGAACCATGCTGAAACTGCGTCCCGCCGTTCCCGAAGATGCTCCCCTGATCCTCGCGTACATCCGCGAACTGGCGGACTACGAGCGGGATCCCCAGGCCGCCGTGGCCACCGAGGCCGACATCCTGCGCCATGCCTTCTCGGAGCACCCCCTCATCCACGTGGCCCTGGCCGAATGGGCAGGCCAGGACGCGGGTTTCGCGCTCTATTTCTTCAATTTCAGCACCTGGCAAGGAAAGCCCGGGATCTATCTGGAGGATCTGTTCGTCCGGCCCGCCTTCCGGGGCCACGGTGTCGGCAAGGCCCTGCTCAAGCATTTGGCCCGTATCGCGGTGGAGCAGGGCTGTACGCGCTACGTCTGGCAGGTGCTGGATTGGAACGAGCCGAGCATCCACTTCTACGAGGCCATGGGCGCGCGCCTGATGAAGGATTGGATCACTTGCCGCGTGGATGGGAAGGCCCTGGAGAAATTGGCCGAAGGAGCGCTGTGAAGGAAAACCGGCGGGCCCTGGCTCGGGTGGCAGGAGTCCTGGGACCCGATTCGCGATTGGCCTTGGTGGGCGGTTGGGTGCGGGACCACCTGCTGGGCCGCGAGGCCGGCGATATGGATCTGGCCACGGCCTTGATGCCCGAAGAAGTGATGCGGCGGGGCCGGGCCGCGGGCCTGAAGGCCCTGCCCACGGGGTTGCAGCACGGCACGGTGACGCTCCTTGTGGAGGGTCAGCCTTTCGAAATCACCACCTTCCGGGGCGATGGCGACTACGCGGATGGCCGGCATCCGGACTCCGTGCGCCTGGGCGTTACCCTGGAAGAGGACCTGGCCCGCCGCGACTTCACCATCAATGCCATGGCCATCCTCGTGGATTCCATGGAAGCGGCCGATCCCTACCGCCACCTGGTGGATCCCTTCGATGGCCGGGGGGATCTGGAGCGCGGGCTCATCCGCGCCGTGGGCGATCCCCTGCAACGCTTCGCCGAAGATGGCCTGCGTTCCTTGCGGGCTTGCCGCTTCGCGTCCCAGTTGAGCTTCGCCTTGGAGCCGGATACCTTCCAGGCCATCGGCCAGCGCCTCGAAGTGGCTGCCAAAGTCTCGGTGGAGCGCGTTCTGGTGGAGCTCACCAAACTGCTGACCGGCGCGGATCCCAAGGCCGGCCTGCAGCTGCTGGCGGACTCGGGCTTGTTGGATTTGTGGACGCCAGAACTGCGGCCCATGATCGGCTGCGGGCAGAACCGGCACCACAAGTTTCCCGTGTGGGAACATACCCTGGAGACCGTGGCGCTCGCACCGGCGGATCCGGCCCTGCGGTGGGCGGCCCTGCTGCATGATGTGGGCAAGCCCGCCACCCGCTCAGTGGATGAGGGCGGTGCCGTGCATTTTTATGGCCACGAGGCCCTCTCGCTGGGGATCACCGTGCTTATCTTCCAGCGTCTGAAGGCCAGCCAGGCCTTGACCCGGGAGGTCCTGGCGCTGGTCCGGCACCACGGCACCCATCCCACTGAGGAATGGAGCGACGGTGCCTGCAGGCGCTTGCTTCGCAAACTGGCCGAGGATTCCCTTGGCTTGGAACAGTGGGGCCGCTTTCGCCTTGCCGACCAAGTGGCGAAGGGCTTCGGCGAGGAACCCTCCCGGAGCGAGCATGAAAAGGTGATGGCCCGGTTGCGGGCCCTGGCGGAGGCTCGGCCACCCCTGGCATCCAACGCCCTTGCCTTGGACGGCCGGGCCCTCATCGCTTTGGCGGCGAAGCGGGGCGGTCCCTGGGTCGGACAGCTACAGCACCACCTGCTTGATGTGGTGATTGAAGATCCCACCCAGAACACTCCCGCGGAACTCACGCGAAGAGCTCGGGCCTGGCTGAAGGAGCAGTCCTCTCCGGCGGTTGAGTGAAGGGGGGCAGGTGGGCTGAACTGGCCTTCGGGCGCCCTCGGGAGGAACCGAATTCCCAAGGCCCCGCTACTCGCGTTTCCCGGACTCCAGCGCGCCCGGCAGCAGATCAAGGTGGGGGAGCGCCTCCACGGGATCAGGAGTGGCCTGGAGCCCCATCAAGCGCCATTGGCCCCGGTGGAACACGTAGTCGAACACGAAGAAAACTGCCCCCTGATCGAAGCTAGCCATGAGCCAATGCCGCTGCCAGGTGACGGTGAGGTAGGGGAGGTTCACTGATTCCCATCGCCCGATGCTGCGGGGGCCGGAAATCAAGCCTTCCAGCTTCGCCTTCAATCTGCCTTCCCCATCCACCCAGATTCCATCCCGCGCCCATTCCTTGAGGGCCGAATCCCAGCTGCCGGTGCTCAGGGACTTGAAGCCAGTCTGGATCCGGTCCGGGGGGGATTGGGCGGCTCCGGGGACCCCAAGGCCCACCAGCACGGCAGGAAGAATGAAGCGGCGGCAGCTGAGCATGGGTGGCCTCTCCTGTGACTGCCTGGAGCGCGGGGGAAGTTCCGAAGCCGCCGCAGGGCTCCGACGACCGGTTCAGTTCCCGGAACCCCGTGTTTGCTCGATGAGCACCACTGCCTGGGCGGCGAGGCCCTCGCCGCGGCCTGTGAAACCCAAGTGCTCTGTGGTGGTCGCCTTGACATTCAGCGCTTCGGGTTCCAGCCCCAGCAGCGGGGCGACGCGCTGGCGCATGGCCTCGCGGTGGGGCCCGAGCTTCGGTCGTTCCCCGATCAGGCAGACGTCGGCGTTCTGCACGCGCCAACCCCGCTGCCGCAGTGCCGCCATGGTCCGCTCCAGCAGGGCCGCCGAATCTGCGCCGCTGTAGGCTGGGTCCGTGTCAGGGAAATGCTGGCCGATGTCGCCCAGGCCCGCCGCCCCGAGCAGGGCGTCCATCAGCGCATGGAGCATCACATCCGCATCGCTGTGGCCCACGAGGCCCCGGTCGAAGGGCACATGGACGCCCATGAGCATCAGGGGGCGGCCTTCCTCGGGCGAGGCGAAACGGTGCACATCGAAACCCAGGCCCACCCTCATGGGCGCCTCATGCGCAGTCCAGCCGCGGATCACTGGCCATCAAAGGCGCTTCACGCTGCCGGGGGACGGCGTCGGCGGGTTGGTCTGCCGGAGGGACCGGTTCTGGCCGGTGCTGGACAGGCCGCCGGTGTGCTCGCTGGTGGAGGTGTGGTCGGGAATGGTGAGGATCACCATGGTGCCTTCGCCCTCTTCGCTCTTCACCTCGATGGAGGCGCCGTGCTCTTCGATGATCTTCTTTACCGTGGCCATGCCAAGCCCCGTCCCCTTCTTCTTCCCGTAGCTGAAGAACGGTTCAAAGATGCGGCGCAGCACCTTGCGTGGAATGCCCTTCCCATTGTCGGCCACGCGGATCTGCACCCCGCCAGTGACCCGCTCCCAGGCCAAGGAGACCTTCCGCTCGCCGGGCTTCTCGGCCACGGCGTCCAGGGCGTTGGCGAGAAGGTTTTCGATGACCCGCGCAAAGCGGACCGGGTCCAGGTTGGCGGCGCAGGGGGCGTCCTCGCAGCTCAGCTCCACCCCCAGGTCGCCGGCGTGGGGACGGATGGCTTCCGCCAGGCTGGAGAGGAAGGCGGTCAGCTCCACTTTTTCGCGGCGGGGCTCCCGCACCTTGGCGTAGTCCAGCACGTCCATGCTCATCTCGCTGAGGCGATGGACGGCTTCCAGGATCTTGGCGACGTGGTGCTTCGACTTGGTATCGGGGTTCAGCACCTCCAGCAGTTCCGCGTGGCCGCGCACCACGAAAAGGGCGTTCTTGAAATCATGCACGATGCTGCTGGCCACCTGGCCCACGGTGGCGAGCACCTGGTTGCGCAGGTTGTCTTCGGAGAGCCGGGCCCGCTCGATGGCGATGGCGCAGAGGGACACGATGGCCTCGAAGATGGGACGGTCCACGGGCTCCGTGATGATGCGCTTGGAATCCAGGTACACCACGCCGATGCGCTTGCCCTGGAGGGTGAGCGGCAGGCAGAGGATGGTCTTGAGCTGCAGGTCGAGGATCGACTGCTGACTCATGAGCTTTTCATTGTCAGTGACGTTGTGGATCCAGATGGGCTCGCCGCGCTCGAACACTGAATGGACCGAGGACATGGACAGCTGGATGCTGCGTTCCAGCTCTTTGCCAAGGCCCCGCTGGACCTTGGTCACCAGTTCGCCGCCCTCCAGCAGCATGATGAAGCCGCGGTCCGTGCCGGAGATGGCCAGCAGCCGCTCCAGGGACTGGTCCAGGATGTCGTCCAGTTCCGCATCCTCTGCCAGCAGGTGCGCGGTCTGCAGGATGGCCTGCATGTTCACTTCCGTGGCGCCCTGGGTTTCGGATTTGAGGGTGAGGAAATAGGCGCCGTCCGCCAGGCGGATGGTGTTCCCGGGCTTCCAGGGCAGGCGGGTCAGGGGCTTGTCGTCCATGAAGCTGCCGTGGGAGGACTTCAGGTCCTCGGCCCACCACTGGCCGCTCTCCATCTCGATGCGCAGGTGGGCGCGGCTGATCATGCTGTCCGTGAGCACGATGTCGCAGTGGTTCTGCCGCCCCAGGGTCACCGCGCGCGTCAGCAGCAGGGTCCGCTCGAAACCATGGCGGTCCCTGAGAAGCATCTGGTGGCGTTCGGGCAAGTCGGCTCCGCAGTTGGAGAGTGTGTGGACAAAGGTATCCTTTCAGGAGCCAGACACAAGTCAAGGCTACTGAGGCGGAACGTGCTGAAATGAATCTTCCAAGCAAACCCCAGGACTGACGTGGATCACCAGCGACACCCCGATCTGGATGCTTTCCAACCCGACGAGGGGGAATATTCCCTTCGCCCCAAGCGGCTGGGGGCGTACATCGGCCAGGAAAAGATCAAGGCGCGGCTGGAAATCGCCTTGATGGCCGCCCAGAAGCGTGGCGAGGTCCTGGATCACGTGCTGCTGTTCGGCCCCCCCGGCCTGGGGAAGACCACCCTCGCCCACGTGCTGGCCAACGAGATGGGTGCCGCCTGCAAGGTGATCCAGGCACCGGCCCTCGAGAAGAAGGGCGACATCGCGGCCATTCTCACAAACCTGGAGGAAGGGGAATTCCTCTTCATCGACGAAATCCACCGCCTGCCGCCGGCCATTGAGGAATTGCTCTACTCGGCCATGGAGGACCGCAAGCTGGACATCCTCATCGGCCAGGGGCCCTCGGCCCAGACGCTGAAAGTCGATCTGCGGCCCTTCACCCTGGTGGGCGCCACCACCCGCGCTGGGCTCATCTCCAAGCCCCTGCACGACCGTTTCGGCATGGTGCACCGGCTGGACTACTACAGCCGGCCGGAGCTGACGGTCATCGCGAACCATAGCGCCCAGGTGCTGGGCGTCGGCATCGTCTCCGAAGGCGCCGAGGCCATCGCTCGGCGCAGCCGGGGCACGCCCCGCATCTGCAACCGCCTGCTGCGCCGCTGCCGCGATTACGCCGACGTGAAGGGGCAGGGCGTCATCACCGCCGACATCGCCGACGCCTGCCTGAAGCTGCACGAAGTGGACGATTTGGGCCTGGACGGCCTGGACCGCGACTATCTCGAGGCACTGTGCGGAAAGTTCAAGGGCGGCCCGGTGGGCGTCCGCACCCTGGCGGCGGCCCTGGGCGAAGGCGATGGCGGGGCACTGGAAGATCTGGTGGAGCCCTACCTCATGCAGATCGGGTTCCTGGACCGCACCCAACAGGGACGCCGCGCCACCGAAGCGGCCTATTCGTACCTGGGGATCAAACCCAGCGCGGGTCCGTTGTTCGGCTGATTTGCACCAAGCTGCGTTCAAAAGCCCTGATACTGATTCGCATTCTAAAGATAAAGATTCACCACCATCTT
Source organism: Holophagaceae bacterium (assembly GCA_025357545.1). Lineage (GTDB taxonomy): Bacteria > Acidobacteriota > Holophagae > Holophagales > Holophagaceae > JANXPB01. The sequence goes on along the minus strand of JANXPB010000008.1, from coordinate 224 downwards.
TCTTTACGTCTCGTGTATCGGCAAAGCCGATACCGAGAAGGCACGAAGAAACCAAGTAAAGCACCAAGCTCAGCCGCCCTTGATCCCTGCTCGAACTTGCTTCGTGGGGCGCGTAGCCTGCGGGCTGAAGGCCCGCAAATTCAGGCGGTCCGGCGTGGATCACACAGAGCGTGAGTCCACCGCCGAACCGGCCGAATTGATCCGCGAAGCTGGCACATGTGGTG
>JANXPB010000121.1 GCA_025357545.1 Holophagaceae bacterium | reverse complement strand
GAGGCCCGGCATGGCGTGCTGCGGGCCTATCACCAGGTGGTCACGGGCCACGGGGCCAGCCATGGGCCTCTGCATCAGATCCGGGGCCTCCTGGCTTGGGACATCCGGCCGCGGCTGGCCGCCATCACCGCCCCGGTGCTGCTTCTGTGTGGTGCCGAAGATCTGTTGACCCCTCCTTGGAAATGCCTGGAGACGGCCCAACTCATTCCCCACAGCCGCCTGGAACTGATCCCCGGCATCGGGCATTCCTTTCCCGTGGAAGATCCCGATGGCTATGTCCAGAGGTTGCTTAGCTTCACGGGGCTAGCGGTGGGGCCCGAATCGGCCTAAGCTGGGGCATTCAAGCCTCCAACCTCTTGTTGAAATCCTCTTCACGGGGTTCCCGTGCCCAAAGAAACCGTCAGCGCCGTGTCCTTGAGCCTCTCCGAGCTCAAGGAACAGTCCATTGGCCGCCTGGCGGAGCTGGCCAAGGCTTCTGGGATCGAGAACCCGCTCTCCCTGCGGAAGCAGGAACTCATGTTCCGGCTGCTGGAATCCCAGGCCAGCCGGGAAGGGAATTTCTTTGCTGAAGGGGTGCTGGAGGTGCTGCCGGAGGGCTTCGGCTTCCTGCGGGCGCCGGAGCAGAACTATCTGGCGGGCCCCGAGGATATCTACGTCTCTCCATCCCAGATCCGGAAATTCAATCTGCACACTGGCGACACTTTGAGCGGCATGATCCGGCCCCCCAAGGACGAGGAAAAATTCTTCGCCCTGCTGCGGGTGGACGCGGTGAATTTCGATCCGCCCTCCTCCGCCAAGGAACGAGCCCATTTCGACAACCTGGTGCCGCTCTACCCCACCGCCCTGCTCAAGATGGAGCGCGACGCCGCCGAACTCAGCACTCGGGTCATGGATCTGATGACGCCCCTGGGCAAAGGCCAGCGGGCCCTCATCGTGGCCCCGCCCCGCACGGGCAAGACCGTGCTGCTGCAGAACATCGCCAACTCCATCACCGCCAACCACCCGGAAGTCTTCCTCATCGTGCTGCTCATCGATGAGCGCCCGGAAGAAGTCACCGACATGGCCCGCAACGTGAAGGGGGAAGTGATCTCCAGCACCTTCGACGAGCCCGCCACGCGCCACGTCCAGGTGGCCGAGATGGTTATCGAGAAGGCCAAGCGGCTGGTGGAGCACAAGAAGGATGTGGTGATCCTGCTGGATTCCATCACGCGCCTGGCGCGGGCCTACAACACGGTGGTGCCGCCCTCCGGCAAGGTGCTCAGCGGCGGCGTGGACAGCAACGCCCTGCAGCGGCCCAAACGCTTTTTTGGCGCGGCGCGCAACATCGAGGAAGGCGGCAGCCTCACCATCGTCGCCACGGCGCTCATCGAAACCGGCTCCCGCATGGACGACGTGATCTTCGAGGAGTTCAAGGGCACCGGCAACAGCGAGATCGTGCTCGACCGCAAGCTCAGCGACAAGCGCATCTTCCCCAGCATGGACATCCAGAAGAGCGGCACTCGCAAGGAGGACCTCATCATCGAGGCCCCGCGCCTCGCCAAGATCTGGGTGCTGCGCAAGATCCTCAGCGGCAGTGGTCCCGTCGAAAGCATGGAGCTGCTCCTGGACCGCCTGGGCAAAACCAAGAGCAACGACGAGTTCCTGTCGAACCTCCAGGAACCGGCTCCGAGGCGCTAATGCGCCGCGCGATTCGGCGTTGGGG
>JANXPB010000091.1 GCA_025357545.1 Holophagaceae bacterium | reverse complement strand
AAGGCTGGCCTTGGCCCGGGCCCTGATGCTTGGGCCGAGTCTGCTGGTGCTGGACGAACCTCTCTCCGCGCTGGATCCGACGCTAGCGGGGCACTTGCTGGAAGTGCTGCTAGAGCTGAAGGCCGAGGGCACGGCCCTGCTCTTCGTCAGCCACGACCTGGTGGCGGTGCGGCGGCTCTGTGATCGGATGGCGGTGCTCTACGGCGGCGAGATGATGTGCCTCGGCGCGGCGGGACCGCTGCTCGAAGAGTTGCGCCACCCCTACCTCCGCGGGCTGTGGGAGGCGGTGCCGCACCTGGACGCGCCTTCAGCGCCGCGGCGCTGGGGCGTGGAGCGGGCCCGGGAATGGGTGCTGGGTGGCTGCCGCATCCTGGACCGCTGTCCCCGGGCCTCGGTGCGATGTGAACGCGCGCCCGGGTTTGAACTCACCGAGCGTTGCCATCATCCCTTCGAATGAAGGCGTCTATTCGCCGAGTTCGATCTGGCCGATGTTGGGATTGATCCAAATGCCGCCGAGCCGGCCCCACAGGGAGCTGAAGCCAGGGCGGAGCTTGCCTTCGGATGCCAGGAAGAGGATCTCGGTGTCGAGCTGCTTGTCCACGAGCTGCTTCTGGAGTTCGCCCTGCAGGGCGCGCCGCTGATCGAAAGTCATCTCCGGCGCTGGGACGCGGGCCGTGATTTTAGCGACCCACAACTTGCCGTCCACGCCCCAAACCGGGGCGCTCATCTGGCCCACGGCGGTGGCGAGAAGCTCTTTGCGGATGCCCGAGGAGGTGGCTTCGGGGTAGGTTTTCACGGTGGTGTCGGCGAGGCTGCGGACCTCGCCCAGGGCCTTTAGATCGCCGCCCTTGAGCTGCGCCGCGACGCGATCCAGGAGCAGGCGCCTGGCTTCCTGCGCCTTCCAGCCGTCCAGCACCTTGGCGCGGATCTCCTTAAGGGGCGGCACGTCGCTGGGCAATTCGGAGAGGACCTTGAAGACCACGAAATTCGCGCCGGCGTTCTGCACCCGCGAAACGGCGCCGACCTTGAGCCGGAAGGCTTCGCCGACCATGGCGCCAGAGTTGGGAAGGTCGTCGATCTGGGCGGTCGGATCGCTCGTGAAGGGTTTGCTGGTTTTCACCTGGAGGTCCAGGGCGCGGGCGGCGGCGGTCAGATCGCCCCGGTCGCCGGCGCGTTTGCGGAGCTGTTCAAGCTTGTCGGCGGCCCGCTTCTGGAAGCGCTCCTGGATCATGCCCAGGCGCAGAGTGTCCTTCATGTCCTCGAAGGTCTTGGTGCGCCGGCCCTCCAGCTTGATGAGGTGGATGCCGAAATTCGTGCGCACCGGCTGGCTGATTTCACCCTCCTTCAGAGTGTTCGCCGCGTCCTCGAAGGGCTTCACCATGGCACCGCCCTTGAACCAGCCCAGATCGCCCTTATTGGCCTTGGCGGTGGGATCTTCGCTCAGGGCCTCGGCCTTCTTCGCGAAATCGGCGCCCTTGGCCAGTTCGGCCCGCAGCTCCTTGGCCTTCACGGTGGCCGCTGCGAACTCCTCGTCGGTTTTCGCCTTGAACAGGATGTGGCTGGCCTTCAACTCGGAGTATTCGCTCTTCTTGGATTCATAGGCAGCCTTGAGGGCGGTGTCGTCGGGGCTCAGCGAAGCGCCGAAGGAAGCCATGTCAACGCTCACGTACTGGACCGTGCGGCGGGGGCCCTGCTGGAAGCGGAACCCGGACTCCTTCAGGAAAGTCTCCAGCTTGGGGTCGCCGGGATCCGCCACCCCGGCGGCATCCGGGCTCAGACTCACGGCTTCCAGGCTGATCTTCTCGCTCCGGGCGCGGTATTCCGCGTTGATCCAGGCCGCGTCCACGGGCATGGTGTTGCCCATCTGGGCCGTAAGTTTCTGCTGGGTGAGGCGCTCCTTGGCCTGCAGTTCGAATTCCTTGAGGGAAGTCTGGCTGGCCTGGAGGATGCGGTCGATTTCCGCCAGGGGCCGCAGGGTGCCATCGGGGTTCTTGAAGAATTCGTAGCGCTTGAGCGTGGAGATGAGGTCTTCGCGGATCTCTTGGTCGCTCACCACCACATGGTGCCGCTCCGCCTGCTCGTCCTTGACGGCCTTGTCCACCAGCATGCGCAGGGCGGTGCTCTGGGCGTAGGCGAGGCCTTCCTCGGTGCGGCCCTTGTCCCCCATGCCGCGCTGGACATAGAGGGTGTTGAGATCCAGGTCCCGCTTGATGACCTCACGGCCGTAGACCCTTGCCACCACGTTGTCCGGGGCCTCGGCGCGGCCGCTCGGCATCAGGTAGGCCACCATGCCGGCCATGGTGAGCACCATCAGGATCGCCGTAGGGGTTTGATTGCCTTGGAAGGCTTTGCGGAAATTACGGAGCATGAAGGGACTCTCCAGGGGCGGGCGGGAACCGGCGGTCCCGCTGGACTGCGGGACCTAAGGGGCCGTTGGCCCGAATCTTCAAGCTTATCAAAGCTTCGCTCACCTTCTAAACTGAAAGATCGAGGAATGCATGGCCGTCCGACCTGTTCTCACCTGGGGTGACCCCCGACTCAAGCTCAACAGCGCCGATGTGGGCGACTGGTCCGCGGAGCTGGATCAGCTCGTGACGGACCTCTTCGAGACCGCCCTGGACGAGGAGGGCGTAGGCCTGGCGGCGCCGCAGGTGGGCGTGAACCTCAACCTGGCGGTGATCGATTGCTCTTGCGGCGAGGATCCCGCCCAGAAGCTGGTGCTCATCAACCCGGTGATCATCCAGGAAGAGGGCAGCCAGGTGGGGCCTGAGGGCTGCCTGTCCATCCCCGGCATCCACGAGGTGCTGGAGCGGCCCCAGCGGGTGCAGATCCGCACGCGCAGGCCCGAGGGCACCTGGCAGGAGATCTGGGGCGAGGATCTGATGGCCCGCGCCTTCTGCCACGAGATCGACCATCTGCGGGGGCGGCTCTTCGTGGAGTACTTCGGGCCGGTGAAGCGGCAGGTGTTGCAACGGCGCTACCAGAAACAGCACAAAGCTTCGTGAACTGCAGCCCGCGAGGAGAGCCTTCGCCGCGCATCGCCTTCCTGGGCACGCCCGAGGCCGCCGTGCCTGCGCTCCGGGCCCTGGCGGCGGCCCAACCGGTGCTTGGGGTGTTCACCAACCCGGATCGCCCCACGGGCCGGGGCCGCCTGTTGACGGCACCGCCGGTGAAGGCTGCGGCCAGGGAGCTGGGTCTGGCAGTCCATCAGCCCGAGCGCTGGAAGGCCGAGGACACCAGGACCCTCTGGCAGTCCCTGGGTGTGGAGCTCGCCATCGTGGTGGCCTACGGCCACCTTCTGCCGAATTGGATGCTGGACTCTTGCCGGCTGGGCGTCTGGAACCTGCATTTCTCGCTGCTGCCGAGCTGGCGGGGGGCGGCGCCGGTGAACCACGCGCTGATGGCCGGGGACCGGGAAACCGGCGTCAGCCTCATGCGCCTGGAGCCCGGCCTGGACGAGGGCCCCGTGCTGGCCGTGAGCCGCCGGGCCATCACCCTGGGCGATACTTCCGAATCACTCCTGCTCGAGCTGGCGGTGGATGCCGCTCGGTTGCTGAGCCAGAATCTGACCTCCCTGCTGGATGGCTGCGCGCAGCCAAGGCCCCAGGATCACGCGCAGGCCACCTTCGCCCCGAAACTCAGCCGAGCCATGGCCCACCTTGACTGGGCCCAGCCCGCCTTGGCGCTGCACCGGCGCATCCGCGCCCTGCAGCCCTGGCCCGGAGCCGAGCTGGAGCTCGAACACCAGACCTTGAAGGTGGTCGGCGTGGGCGGACGGAAACCCAGCGCTCTCGGCCCGGGCACACTTGCCTGGGACAACGCCGGCGTGTGGCTCACCGCCGGCGATGGCCAGGCTTTGGAACTCATCTTCCTGCAGCGGCCCGGGAAGCCTGTCCAACCTGCCCTTCAGGCCCTCCAACCCTGGGGCCCAAAGGGAACACGGCTGCTGGCGGGCTGATCAGGTGAGCCTGGCGGCGACATCCCGGTACTCGGGATTGAGCGCGTGGACCGCCTGGAATTCCACCTGGGCCTCTTCCGGCCGGCCCATGGACAGCAGGAGCTCCCCCAGGTCGTAGCGCAGGCCGATGCTGTCCTCCGGCGGGAAGCCCGGGGCGTGGATGCCCTTGTGCAGCCATTCGATGGCGCCGTCCTGGTTGCCCTGCACTTGTTCGCAGATGCTCAGCATGGAGCAGCATTCCTGGGTGCGCTCGGGGTCGTCCATGGCCCTCTTGAATTCCTCGATGGCCGGCTCCAGCAGCATCATTTCCTTGTAGGCGATGCCCAAGTTGTAGTGGGTGTCGTAGTCATCGCCCTGGACCTGCTTTTCCACGCCTTCGCGGAAGGCCGCGAAGAGCTCGTCCACGCTCTGCACTTTCTCCACCACGTTGGTGGCGTCGTGCATCTCCTCGCCTTCGCCGGTCTCCAGCAGGGCATCGCCCAGCACGTCCGTCAGATCAAAGAAGGAGTGGCTGAAGTCGCCATCGTCCCTGGATTTCGCTTCGAGGCCGATCTTGCGCAGGGCTTCGTCCGCGCGATTCCGGCGGACCAGCAATTCAGGGTGGTCCTGATATCGCAGCAAGGCGGTTTCGATCTCCTCTTTGGCTTCCTCGGGACTGCCGTAGTCCAGCTGGAAATCAATGTCCGAAACCAGTGAAGCCAGATCCTCGTCCATGGCTGGGCCGGAGGCGGAGGCGGATTCGGGAATCGCATCCAGGGCGAGGAACCCCGGCACCGTGGGCGGCTCGTCGCCAAGTTTCGGGGAAGGCAGCGGCAGGGCGGGCGCCGCGGACAGTTCGAAGGGCTCGGGAAGGAGCGTGAAAGGCGCTTCGGCCACGGGTGGCGCAGGCGGGATGAAATCGAAGGGAGAGGAACTGGTGGGGTCGAAGGCCGGAGCTTCGTCCAGTTCAAGGTCCCCAATGAAATTCATGGAATCGGTGGGTCCGGGAACCGGGACGGAAAGGGCCACTCCGCCGCCTGGCGGGACTGACGGAGCGGGCACCGGAAGGGGGGGCGGGGTATAGGGCGTCAACGGCAGAGCGCCGGGCACATCCAGGGCGATCCGCATTTCCGGCTGAGGGGCCAAGGCCTCGGCGACCGGCGCCAGCAGGGTGCTGAAGGGAACGCCGCCCAGGGATTCGCTGGGAGGGGGGCCCAGGGCGATGGGATCGGCCAGGGGGGCGGCCGCGAATGGGTCGGACCGGATGATGGGTAAGGCAGGCTGGAAGGAGGGCTGAGGCGGAGATTGGGGGGCGGCTGGGGGAGGCGCAGCCGGCGCGGCCTCTTCCAGCAGGCCCAAGGTGCGGCGATGCAGGCGGGTGGAACCCGGGAACAGCAGTTCCGCCCGGTCGAGCAATTCAAGGGCTTTCCGCCGGAAGCCTTTCCCGACCAGATTCTGCGCGGTCGAAACATAGTGCATCTGCACGCGGCTGAGGATCCCCGAAGCCTTGTGGATCTCAGCGATCTTGTCGATGGCATCATCGAAGGCCGGATCCAGCTCCAGGATTTTCTTGTAGGCTTCCACCGCGCGATCCGTGGATTTGGAGCGGGTGTGGGCATCCGCCTCCCGGAGCAGCTGCTGGATCTGCAGCTGCTTGACGGGATCCATTTCGGTGGTGTCCCCGGAGCTGCCGCCGAAGGTGCGCTCCCCCGTACCGCCAAAGGCGGGCATGCTAGGGCTGGAAGGCGGATTATCCGGAGCCTCGCCGGGGGTGAGGCCCAGGGTCTTGAGCTGTTCGGCAAGATGGGTGGCCAAGTTCTGGTCGCGCTGCTGGGTGGCCAGGGCGTAGGCGTTCTGGATCGCTGCCCCCTGCTCCCGGCGGTTGCCGCTCTGGTGGGCGATCTCCGCCAGCTGGATATAGGCTTCGCTGGTCCACTGGCCCTGCAGGGCATTCTTCAAGGCTTTGGCTGCGCTATCGCCCATGCCCCGGCGGGCGAATTCCCGGCCGATGGGTTTGAACAAGCGGAGGCCTTCTTCGGTCCGGTTGGCTTTGATCAAGTCCCGCAGGCCGCGCTCGCAGAGCGCCAGGGCCTTCTCGGGCAACTGCGGAATCTGGCCCAGGGCTTCCAGGGCGCGGTCGGGATTCTTGCTTTGGATTTCAATTTCAGCCAGGGCCTCCAGCAACTCATTGCTGCGGGGATTGGCGGTGAGGCCTTCGCGCAGGTGGCTGGCGGCGCCGGTCAGGTCCTTCTGGATCACCGCCAGCCGGCTCTGGGTCAGGAAGACCTGGGGGGTGCTGACCATGGACTTGGCCCGGTCCAGGATCTGGCTCGCCTCGGTATGCATCTGCTCGATGGCCAAGGCCTCCGCCACCTCCAGGTAGATGGAGGCGGCGCGGTCCTTCATGCCCTCTTTGTTATAGAGGTCCGCCAGCTTCACCTTGTTCTTGAGGTTCTTGGGGTCGAGTTCCACGACCTTGGCGAATTCCTCGAGAGCCCGCTTGATGAGGCCCTTCTTGGTGAAAAATTCCGCCACGGAGAGATGCACCTGCAGCGCGTCCTTGATCATGCCCACCTGACGGTACATGTCGGCCAGCCGCTGGCTCATGTCCAGGTCGTCCGGGGCCAGGCGCGTGGCCTTCTTGAGGACCGCGATGCCCTTCTGGGTGAACCCATCCCGCTCGTAGGCCATGCCCAGGCGCTTGAAGAGGTCGATGGCTTCGCCGGTGCGGTTGCCCTGCACGCAGAGGTCGCCGATGCGGTTCATCAACGGCAGGTCCTTCGGATTGTCGTCCAGGAGCTTGCGGTATTCCTCGATGGCCTTGTCGATACGGCCTGCCGCCAAAAACTTGTCGGCATCCTTGGTGACTTTGGCGCGATCAATGGGCATGGGTGGCCTGGCAGAAGATGAAGTCAGTGTAGGAAGGCTCTCGGATTACTACAACTAGCGATGCAATACCGCTACGGGGCGGGCCGGAAATTCCGCCCGGTGAAACTGAAGGGCAGCAGGGCGTTCAGGTGGTGCAGGGCCCGTTCCCGGCCGTTATCCAGCAAGATGGGCAGGTCTTCTGCGAACTCCGCCAGGACTTGGCGGCAGGCCCCGCAGGGTGGTGTCAGGGTGTCGGCGGTGGTCACCACCACGATGGCATCGAGTTCGCCCTCTCTCATCCCGGCCGCCACCGCCGCGCATACCGCGGTGCGCTCGGCGCAGGTGCACATGGGGTAGCTCGCGTTCTCGACGTTGCAGCCGCTCACCACCTCCCCACCGCGCCGGATCAGCGCCGCGCCCACCCGGAATCCGGAGTAGGGGGCGTGGGCCTGTTCCCGCGCGGCCCACGCGGCCGCTAGCAGGGGCGCCCAGGCAGAGGCCTCTGCGCTAGCGAACACAACCGGTTCAAATGGTTTGGGGGGCATGTTGGCCTCCAGGGCTGGGCAGCGGAAGGGGACCCGATGGGTCCAGGGATTGGGCGGGGCTGGTAAGAGCCTCGGGTTCGGCCTTGGCGAGGGCCCGCCAGCAGGCGGTGTGGCCGAAGGCCTCCCGGCGGTCCTCGGCGCCCACCACGTCCAGGCTCACTTCGCGCTTTTGAAGGCGGGCCTGGAGGATGGCGCCCGAGAGCCGCTCCAGCTCCCGTTCGAAGGGACGCCCGGGCGCCCATTTCTGCAGTTCCAGCCGCAGGTGCAGCCCTGCGGGCTGGTCGCCCTCAAAGGTGCGCACCCAGGGCGTGCCGCGCTGGGCCGTGCGCTTCCAGTGCACCCGGCTGGGGGAATCCCCCTGCCGCAGCACCCGGACCCCTTCGGGACTGCTCTCCCCGGCCACCGGGATATTGCGTCGCAGCTCGCCATGATAGGACCGCGGGGGCAGCCCGCTGGTGCGGGGATGCGGCAACACCAAGATCGCCTGATCCAGAGGGAAGTGGTAGGCCTTCACCACGAAACCGAAGGGGTAGCTGGTGCGCAACTCCAGGCTTCGGATCCGGGTCCAGCCCCGTTGTTCGGCCCGCGCATGGAGCACCAGCAGGGCTTCGCCCCCGGTCTCCTGGCCGCCCGCCAGGAAGCCTGGTTCCACGCGGCCACCTTCCAATTCCAGATGCACCTCGAGCGCGCGCATGCGAGCGGGGGCCTGGTCCTTCAGCCGCACGCGGATGCCGCCCCGCACCCGGGCGAAGAGGTTGCCTTCGTCCAGGCTCTGCAAGCCCACGCCTTGAAGTGCCAAACGGCTCACCCACCCCGACACCAGAAAAAGCCCGAGCATGAGCGAGAAGATCACGTAGAGCAGGTTGTTCCCGGTGTTCACCGAAAAGGCGCCCACGAAGAACAGCGCCACCAGGTACTGGATGCCCAGGCGGGTGAGGTTCAGGCGGAGACGGCGGTCTTTCCAAAGGAACATGGCTGGGGCTGCGGGCTCGGGAGGTGGGCAGAAGGGCCTACAGCCTACAGCCTACCGCCCATCGCCTGTTAGTCTGTTCCTTCCATCCCAATCGAACAGCGATTCCAGGAATGTCCGCATGATGAATTTGTTCCGCACGAAATCCATTGAGCAGATCAGAGCCAATGCCGAAGAACCCGAGCACGGGGGCCTCAAGCGGACGCTCACCGCCTGGGATCTGGCGCTGCTGGGGGTCGGAGCCATCATTGGCGCAGGCATCCTCTCGGCCCTGGGCACCGGCCTCGCGGGCGGCTTCGATTCCACCTACGGAGTCACGCGTCCCGCCGCGGGGCCGGCCCTGATCCTGAGTTTCCTCCTGGTGGCGGTGGCCTGCGGGTTCACGGCCCTCTGCTACGCGGAATTCGCCAGTATGATTCCCGCGTCCGGCAGCGCCTACACCTACACCTATGCCACCCTGGGCGAATTGATGGCGTGGATCATCGGCTGGGACCTGTTGCTGGAATACGCAGTGTCGAACGTGGCGGTGGCCATCAGTTGGGGCAGCTACATGGACAACCTGCTTCAGGGCCTCGGGATCCACATACCCCGGTGGCTCAGCATGGATCCCCGAACCATGCTGTTTCCCACCGAAGGTTTCGCCGCGGCCCACCAAGGCGCCCTGCATTTTTCGGACAAACTCGCCTACCTGGCCCAGGCCAGGAGCGGCGCCATCGACGGCGCTGCCACCTTCATCAACTGGGACATTCTGAAGACCGCGCCCATGCTGGGGAAATTCCCCGTCGGGGTGAATGTCCTGGCCATGGTCATCACATTCATCATCACGGCGCTCTGCGTATGGGGCGTGAAGGAATCCGTGAAGGCCAACAACATCATGGTCTCCCTCAAAGTGCTGCTGCTGGTGTTGGTCATCGCCATCGGCGCCTTCTACGTGAAGCCCGCGAACTACCACCCCTTCATGCCCAACGGCTGGCGCGGCGTGCAGGCGGGCGCGGCCATCATCTTTTTCGCCTTCATCGGATTCGATGCGGTGAGCACCACCGCCGAAGAGTGCAAGGACCCTGGCCGGGACATGCCCCGGGGCATCATCGGCAGCCTGATCATCTGCACCATCATCTACGTGGGCGTTTGCGCGGTGATCTCAGGAATCCTGCCCTACCACGCCTACCACGGCGTGGCGGACCCCATCGCCCATGCGTTCAAAGCCATCGGCATGAACAAGATTTCAGCCATCATCAGCGTGGGCGCGGTGGTGGCGCTGGGCAGCGCGCTCCTGGTCTACCAGATGGCGCAACCCCGGATCTTCATGGTGATGAGCCGGGATGGGCTGCTGCCGCCCTGGTTCGGCAAGGTGAGCCCGCGCTTCCGCACGCCCTTGAACGCGACGTTGCTGACGGGGCTCATCGTGATCCTCCCGGCGGGCTTCATGAACATCGACGAGATCATCGAACTCACCAACATCGGAACCCTTTTCGCCTTCATCCTCGTGTGCCTGGGGATCCTCATCCTGCGGGTCCGCCGACCCGAAGCGGAACGCAAATTCAAGGCTCCCCTCGTCTGGCTTACGGCGCCCCTGGGGGTGATCTTCTGCATCTACCTCGCCTATGGCCTGCCCCGCCACACCTGGATCCGCTTCTGGATCTGGCTGGCGGTCGGGTTGCTGGCCTACTTCGTGTATAGCGCCAAGCACAGCAAGATCGGGAACGAAGCCCCGGAGGCTTAGCTCTATGTTCACCGGCCTGATCCGCTACCTCGGAGCCCTCGAATCCCGCACCCCCCGCAGTGGCGGCGCGATGCTGCGCATCACGGCGCCTTCGGAGGTGCTGGACCGCGCCGAACTGGGCGCGAGCATCGCGGTGAACGGGGCCTGCCTCACCTCCGTGCTCCGGGATGGCCGGGCCTGGGAAACCGAGCTGAGCGAAGAAACGTTACTGAAAACCACCCTGGGCCGCTTGCCCGTTGGCGCCACGCTGCACCTGGAGCCGAGCCTCCGGATGGGTGAGCCCCTGGATGGACACCTAGTGTCCGGGCACGTGGATGGCCTCGGTTCCCTGCTGGAACGGCCCATCGGAGAGGGGATCTGGCGTTTTTCGATGCCCTCCTTGTTCGGGCCCATGACCGCGCCCAAGGGCAGCATCGCCGTGGACGGCATTTCGCTCACGGTGGTCGACTGCGGCCGGGACTGGTTCAGCGTGGCCCTCATCCCCGAGACCGTGAAAAGAACGACCCTGGCCGCCATGAAACCGGGCGGCGCAGTGAATCTCGAAGCCGATCCCATCGGCCGCTACGTGGCGCGGGCGCTGGAGATGCGGGGCGTGGATGAAAACCTCGCGCGGTTCGTTGAGCGAGGTTTCGAAGGAAGCTAGTGGTGAATCTATCCCCCTGATTTATCACAACCCGCGGCCTGAAATCATGGGACGCAGAAAGCGCAGATAAAGCCGAAGCTCACGGAAGGAGCTGGGCTGTTTGCGTGGGGGCCCCGGCTGGACTTGGCTTCGAACCACCGTTTCCAAGTCCCCCGAGAGATTCCTGATTTTCTGTGACCAGGATTTTGTATCAAAGCCGTGGCTCAGGCCACCCGCCGCGTCTCCCCGGCCCCCGAAGCCAGCAGCTTGAGGGTCTCCGCCACTTCCAGGGCCGAGCCTGGGCGGTCCTCGATGCGCTTGGCCATGAGCCGCTCCACCAGGAAGCTGAAGCCTTCCGAAAGGTCCGGGGCCATGTCCTTGGCCCGGGGCACCGGCGAGCTGAGGTGCATACGCAGCAGCTCGGTGATGGAGGGGTGTTCGAAGGGCGGGAAGCCCGTGGAGAGTTCGAAGAGCATCACGCCGAGGGAATAGAGGTCGGTGCGGGGGTCCACCCGTTCGCCCTTCACCTGCTCCGGGGCCATGTAGCGCGGCGTCCCGAAGACCTGGCCTTCGTCGGAGGTGCCCTTGGCCGCCACGGGCGCGGCCAGGCCGAAGTCCATGATCTTGGCGTCGCCCCGGGAGTCGAAGAGGATGTTCAGCGGCTTGATGTCGCGGTGAACCACGCCCACGCCATGGGCCGCCTCCAGGCCCTCGGCCACCTGGCGGCCGATGCGCATCACCAGGCCGATGGGCAGGCTGCCGCGGTCGTCCAGCAGCTGCTTGAGCGTCACGCCCTTCAGGAATTCCATGGACACGAAGGGCAGGCCGTCGGAGGTGCCGAAGTCATGGGTGCGCAGCACGTACTTGTTGGTGATCTTGCGGGCCAGCTTGATCTCCTGCTTGAGCTGCTCCAGGAAGCCCGCCGACAGGTCGTGCTCGGGGCGGATGATCTTGAGGGCGACCTCCTCGTCCAGCTGCTGGTCGTGGGCCTTCAGCACGATGCCCATGCCGCCCTTGCCCAGGATGTTTTCGATGCGGTAGCGCCCCGCGAAGATCTCGCCTTCCTTCAAGGTCACGCGCTTGCGCTGTAAGGAAGGCTCTGCGCCCTTCAGAACCTGCGAGGTGGTGGGCATCATCATGGTGGCGTCCACGTCCACGGCGGTCATGCCCAGGCGGCTCTGGGCCACCGATTCCAGTTCCGCGCCCATGCCTTGTTTGGAGGCGTTCCCCGCGTTGACATGGTCAAGGGCCGCCAGGAGCTCGTCCTTGGCCTTCAACTCCGAGAGCATCGCCCGGAAGGCCTGGGTGAGGTAGCCCACTTCGTCCTGGCTGTTGAGGGCGGGGATCTCCGGTCGTTCTCCCTCCGCCAACTGGGCTGTGGCCCGGGTGAGGGCCGCCAGCGGCGACGTGACGGCGCGGCTGGCGGTGAGGGACAGGATGATCGCGATGAGCAGGCCTCCAGCGCCCGCGTAGAGGATGTCGTTGCGGATGCTGGTGAAGGGGGCAAGAAAGGGTTCCAGCGGCATCATCACCACGTCCGTGATCTGGAGGTCCAGGGCGTTCACGCCCTTCAGCGGCGCCAGGATGGCCAAGTAGGGGTGGCCTTGCACCGTCACGGGAACCGTGGCGGAGCGCTGGCCTGCCAGCACCGTACCCTGGGCTGCCTTGAATCCCGGATCGCCGCTGATGGCCTGTTGGAGGTCCTTCCGCTGAGATTCTTCCGACACCGTGAGGCCCTGGATCTGGAAGTGGCTCATGAGCCCGAAGTGGGGCGGCGGGTCCGTTTCCCGGCCCCGGGGCAGCGATACCTGGCGGAGATCCTTGGCGGCGTTGTCGCTGAGGCGGTTGCCCAACAGCATGGCGCCGAGGGAAGTGCCGCCAGGAGAGTACAGGGGCCTTGCCACGGCATGGTAGACGCCTTTGAATTTGCCATCCTTGATCTCGAAGAAGCCCCGGTAGGAGGGGCCGTTCTGGCCCGAGGCTTTGGCTTCGTCGGGGTGCATGGCCATCTGGATGACGCCCACGTCGGAGTAATCCTGCTTCACGCCGTCGGTGGTGCAGGAGAGCAGGGCGCCGCTGGGCCGCACCACCACCGCGATCTCCGAGCTGAGCCGGGAGAGGTTATCCAGCAGCGTGTCCCGCACGGAGGTGTAGTCGCCTTTTTCGATGTTGGCCTGGTTGCCGGAATACTGGGTGAAGACCTCCAGCCCGGCGTCCATGATTTTCCCCTGCTGCTCGAAGGTGCGGTCCACCACCTGGCTCGCGGAGGTCATCTGGGCGGCGGCGGATTCCTGGGCCTTGCGATTGGCCACCGTGGAGGTGATGACCACCAGCACGCCGATGATGACCAGGATGGTGAGGCTCGTGCGGAGGAAGAATTTCCAGGCGAGGGATCGGTACCAACGCACCTCGTTGCTCATGGCGGACCTCGGATGGGGTAGAAGGGTTGTCCAAATCTTAACTGTTTTCCGGTTCACCGCCTTCGATGCGCAATTCCATTGGCACGTGCCAAGGAATTCCGGCATCGAAGGCCCAGATCCTGCTTTCCCTGGAGGAACCATGTCCGACCGCCGCCTCTTCCTCAGCACCTTAATGGGGGGCGCTACCCTCGCGGCTTCCGGAACCCTGCTGGGCTGCCGGAAGGCCGAGGCTGCGCCCAGCGGGGACGCCCGGCCCACGGGCGACCTCAGCATCCTGAATGGCGCGCTGGTCCTGGAACACACGGCCATCTATGCCTATGGGCTGGCCGGTGGCTCGGGGCTGCTCAGCAAGGGGGTGCTTTCCGTGGGCGGCACCTTCAAGGCCAGCCACGAAAGCCACCGCGAAGCCCTCACGGCCGTCATCCGGACCCTGGGCGGCGCCCCGGCGGACCCCAAGAAGGACTACGACTTCAGCGCCTTCGAGCTCAAGAGCGAAGTGGACGTCCTGCGGCTGGCCCTGTTCCTGGAGATGAAGGCGGCCCGGGCCTACCAGTCGGCCATAACCCAGTTCAAGACCAAGGCCCTGCTGGATGCCGCGGCCCGCATTATGGGCGACGAAGTGAGCCACGCCGCCATCCTGCGCTCGGCCCTGGGCAAGGCGCCCACAGGCTTCTTCAGCCAGATCGATGAACTGGAGTAGGCTTCCAGGGACGCACCTGAGTCAAGTTGGGAGCCTCCATGCGCCAAGTCGCTCCATATGCCGCAGCCCTTCTCGGATGGGCCGCACCTCTTTGGGCCGGCGGCCTCTCCGGCCCCGTTAAGCTCCTGGACCGCAACGACAAGCCCCGGGAAACCCTGAAGGACGTCATCGCCATCCTGGAGCCCCTCGGCGCCCCGAAACCTACCCTCGAGAAGCGCCCCATGCTGCGCATCCGCACCGTGGGGAAACGCTTCGCGCCCCGCGTCGCCTGGACCACGCCCGGCAGCCAGGTGAGTTTTCCCAACCAGGATTCCATCGTCCACAACGTCTTCAGCGTCTGCTGCACCGTGCCCTTCGATACGGGGCAGTACGAACCCGGCGACACGCCGCCCCCCATCCGGGTGGCGAAGCCTGGCCTGCTGAAGCTGTACTGCAATGTGCACCATAAGATGAACGCCTTCCTGTGGGTGCTGGATACCCCCTACGCGCAGGTGCTGGACGGTAAGACGGGCCTGGCCTTCGAGGACGTGCCCGCGGGCACCTACCGCCTGAAGCTCTGGCACCCCGAGACCGGCGAAAAGACCTTCCCCGTGACCATCGGGACGGGTGCGGTCCATGGCGAATGGACCCTCAGCGCCAACCTGCCCGCCTTCGAACCCCACAAGAACAAGTTTGGCAAGGACTACCCGCCCACCAAGGATGAGGGGAGCTACTGACTTCGAGTCCTGAGTCCTGGGCCCTGAACCGTGCTCAACGCCTGGCCCTAGCGTAGCCTACGGGCAGGATCCGCACCGTAAGGCCGGCTTCGAATTTCCCTTTCTTCCCGGCGCCCACGTAAAGTCCCGGCGCCCACCAGGAGGCATGGCCAGTGATGCCTGGATACACGTTCAGGCGCACGTTCAAGTCGTCGGTGCCGTTCAATATGAGCGAGGCCAGGAGCGAATCATTGCGGTCGTAGAACAGCCCGCCGCTCAGGTGGGTGATGGTGGGGTCCTGGGCCTTTTGGACGGCCGCGCCGAATCCCCAGGAAAAGCTGTCGGATTTGGTCACCGGATGGGAGAGCCCCACCAGTGTCGTGAGGCCGAAATAGATGAAAGGCCGCGCGTCGTCGGGGCCCGCCACCACGGGGCGCACCACGAAATTCTGGCTGACGTTGGTGAGGCGGCCCCGGTTGCCCGAAGGCCGGAGGTAGTCCGGCTGGTACATGGGCTGGCCGTTCCACTCCACCAGATGCAGATCCTCTGCGGCGAAGCGCGCGAAGCGGTCCCAGCGGTAGAGCAGCATGCCCAAGGGGCGGAAGAGGTAGACGTCCGCGATCTCGTCGTCGGGCTTGGTGGAGGTCTTTTCGACGGTCTCTTGCAGCAGCTCCGCCGCGGTACAGAGCAGGGCGGAGGTGAGGTAGGGGAAGGGAACGTCGTGGGCCTCCAGCCATTCGGCGTTTTTGCGGAACACCATGCCGCCCCCCAGCAGGTGCAGCGAGTAGTTGGGCACCCAGTCCGCATGTCCTCCCTTGAAGGGGAGGATCTGGCGGTTCACGAATTCGTTCCAGCCGCCCTGGCGCTGGATGGCGTTGTTGGGATGCTGCAGGTCGAAGCGGACGGTCGTCCAATGCTTCGACATATCGAAATCGTTGAAGCTGTCCGGCACTTGCAGGGTGTCGTAGGACCAGGTGATGAAGGAGGTCAGCGGATTGAACTGGGCTTCGGAGCCGTAGTCCTGCCCTTTATAGAAAAGGTAGGGCTTGGGGGAACCCGGAAGCGCTGGAGCTGGTGCTTCCGCCTGGCCCTGGGCCTGGCACGGCGGGGCAGTGACCAGGGCCGGGAGAGCAGCCAGAGCGAAAGCTCCAAGATTGCGCATCATGCGAGCCTCGCCACCTTGACCCTCATCCCACGTTCCGCTGATGCACCTTCTTGACCATGTAGCGGGGCCGGTCCCTCACTTCTACATAGATGCGGCCGATGTATTCCCCCAGCAGCCCGAAAGCCAGGAACTGGGCGCCCACGAAGATGAAGAGGATGGCGAAAAGCGTGAAGACACCCTCCACCGTGCGCTCGGGATGGAGCAGGCGGTAGATCAACAGGTAGACGCCGAAGCCCATGCCTAGGCCGCTCACCAGGACCCCCAGCACCGACAGCATCTGCAGGGGCAGCAGGCTGAAGCTGGTGAGCAGATCGAACTGCAGGTTGATGAGCTTCCACAACCCGTACTTGGAATCCCCGGCGGCGCGCTCGGCGTGGGTCACGGGCACTTCGGTGATGCGCTTGGCGAAGGAGTTGGCCAGGGCGGGGATGAAGCTGCTGCGCTCCTTGCAGAGCAGCATGGCGTCCACCACCTCGCGGCTGTAGGCCCGCAGCATGCAGCCGTAGTCGTGCAGCTTCACGCCGGTGGTCCGGCGGGTGATGGCGTTCACGATCTTGCTAGGGAGGCGGCGGAAGATGGAATCGTTCTCCTCGCGGCCCTGGCGCCAGCCGCCCACCACGTCATAGCCTTCCTCGACCTTGGCCACCAGCTTGGGGATTTCCTCAGGGGGGTTCTGCAAGTCGGCGTCCAGGGTCACCACCACCCGGCCGCCCACTTCCGCCAGGGCCGCGAAGATCGCGGAGTGTTGGCCGTAGTTCCGGTTGAACTCCACCACCTTCACCCGGGGCTCGGCTTTCGCGATGTCCAGGAGCATCGAGAGCGAGCGGTCCTTGCTACCGTCGTCCGTGAAGATGAGCTCCCAGTCCCGCTCGGCAGTGAAGTTCGCCCTAAGGACGGTGGTGAGCCGCTCCCAGAGCTGGGGGATATTGGCTTCCTCGTTGTAGATGGGGATGACGACCGAGAGGTAGGGGCTCATGCGGCTATTCTACTGGCAGCACCCCAAGTCTCGGAGCATCCCGTGAACCCCGATCCCAAGATCCTCCTGGTGGAAGACGAGCTGAGCCTGGCGGAAGGCATCAAGCTCAATCTTGAGATGGAAGGCCTGCCCTGCACCTGGATCACCCGGGGGGACGAGGCCCTGAAGCGCATCCTGGCGGAGAAATATGACCTGGTGATCCTCGACGTGATGCTGCCGGGCATGGACGGGTTCAGCGTCTGCGAGCGCATCCGTGAGGCCAAGAACTACACGCCGATCCTCTTTCTCACCGCCAAGAACACCGAGGACGACCGGGTGCATGGGTTCGAGACCGGCGGCGACGACTACCTGGGCAAGCCCTTCCAGGTGCGGGAGCTGCTGACCCGCGTGCGGGCGATCCTGCGCCGCGAGGCCTGGTATCGCAACCGGGGCTTCGGCGGCCGGCAGAAGTTCGGCGACTGCTGGGTGGACTTCGAGAATTTCTGCGGCGAAGGCCCCAACGGCCCCTTCACGCTGGGCGTCAAGGAATGCATGATCCTCAAGTTGCTCATGGAGCGCGCCGGGCAGGTGGTGAGCCGGCAGGAGATCATCGACCGCGTGTGGGGCGAAGACGCCGAGCCCACGCCCCGCACCGTGGACAACTTCATCGTCCGCCTCCGGCGCGTCATGGAAGTGGATGCCCACCATCCGCGTTGGGTGCACACGCTCCGCAGCGTAGGGTACCAGTTCGATCCCGAGGGAAAACTCAGGAAGGGCGAAGAATAGGCCGTTGAGATAGGACAAGCAGCACGGACGTTGCTTCCGGCAAGGCCAAGATGCGGAAGGGCGAAAATAGGCCGTTTGATGCGCGAACAATATTCACGAACGGCTCACATAGTCAGGGACCGGTCGATCCACCTCACGCAGCCATCTCTCTCTCTTGACGAAATGGGAGGGGGCGGGCAAAACAATGATTCACCTATCCCAAGACCTTTTGTAGGGACCTAAATGCTTCCCCATCTATTACTGCTCTCTACCCTTACTTTTCCTAGCGCTTTGCCCCGCGCAGATGTGCCTACGGACCCTCTGCTACAAAATCAAGCATCGGATCCCCATGCTGCTTTGAAAACCTTGCCCAGCCGACCGGATGAGCAGAAAGCCCCGCGTACCATTCGAATGGTTGAAAAAACCCCGGATGGCAAAGCACTCATTTTCGAATCCAATGGGAAGCCACCTGGGGCTGCGTTTCGAACTGGCTATTTCGGTATGCCAATTGTGCTTCGCCCCTTTGATTCCAGCGATAAGGAAATGCAATTAATCACCGGAAACGAATTGTTAACCTTTAACCAGGAGGGTCAGGGGTTTCGACTGACTTCCAGTCAGCCTCTGCCGCAGCCGCCTTCAGACTCCCTACTCCAGGAATTTGAAAATGCACCAACTACCGGAATCTGGACGAAGGAGACTTTGACTCAATCCGCACTATTTATAAGCTCAGATATAGGGTATCAAATTGGTGGGGATGGGACCCTCTTCTGGGTGGGTTCTGCTGCAATTTTCAAACATTCTCCCGAAGGCTGGAAATCCGTGTTTAGATTTCCTAAGGAATTCATGGCCCGTAGAAGAAATGCATTTCCAAGGGCTGGTATTATTGTCTTGCCCGACAATCGCATTGCGCTTTTTGGTGGGGAAGATTTTTTCATTAAAATTATTGAACTGAGAGAGGTTGATGATAAAGAAGAAGAAAAAATAATTAAAACATTTAATTATGATAATTTAGGTTGTACAAAAGACAATTATCCTAGTGAATCAGGACCACAATTTTGCATTTCTGGAGGTTCTCTCTATTTTCATTTGCGTAAAACCGGTCATTTGTTTCGACTAAAGTTAGATTCATGGACACTCACTGATTACGATGTGCCCTGGATGGCCCAAGAGTTCACTAAGCCGGGTGCGCCATTGAAATGGAAGAATACCCAGGGAAGCAGCAATGTCTCTCAACCCGTTGTTCCTGAATCGATGTCTTTTGCCATAGATTGGGATGGGAGTGTGCATGTTACGGCGCTTATGTTCAACATGCCCACGGCAGCATTGCATTGCTTTGCTGCGAGTTCGGAAGGATCCACAATTCATTCAGACATAAAAACAGGTAGTGATCTAGCTGATCCAATTACATACGAAAACTCAATGGGTGAATTGGTTCCTATAAAAACCGCCCTTGATGTATTAAGGACACAACAAGAAAAAACCCCACATAGGGAATCTACCACCCCCCCAACCCCGGCGAGTTCTCTGGACAAGCCCGCACCCTCTAAGGA
>JANXPB010000068.1 GCA_025357545.1 Holophagaceae bacterium | reverse complement strand
CCGCGCGGTAGAGCGCCGCGTTGGCTTCACGGTTGCCGCCACGGTTGAGGCGGTGTCGACCGTTGGTCTTGCCGGAGTCGGCGGGGACCGGGCGGGCGCCACACACCTTCGCGAGGGCTGCTTCCATGGCCGCCTTGTTCGCCGCCATGCCCCCGGGCAAGGTGCGGGGCTACGACATGAACGCCTTCGCCAGCCTGCCGGTGCTGGAGGGCGGGCGTGTGAAGCCTCTGGACTCCGTGGCCCGCAATTCCCTGTTGATGATCCGCAGCAAGCAGAGCCTCCGCTCCGAAGGCCGCACCCTCAGCGCCGACGAGTGGGTCCTGGACCTCATGTTCCGCCCGGAGGTGGCCGACAAGCAGGCCGTCTTCGTCATCGACGATCCGGAAGTGCTGGGCCTGCTGGGCGTGAAGCAAAGCACCAACCGCTATTTCGACTTCGCCACCTTGCAACCGCATCTGGAGGAGATCCAGAAACAAGCCGAGGCCGTCCAGCACCTGGACGCCCACAAGCGCACCCGCTTCCAGTCGGCGGTGTTGACCCTGTTCGAGCGGGTGCTGCTCTACCACCGCCTGCGCAACACCCTGCAGCTGGCGGGCACGCCGGGCCTGGCCGTGCAGATCCAGGCCAATGCCGCGCCCCAGGCCGCCGAGATGCGCGCCGCCCTCACCCAATTGGCTTCCTTCCGGATCCTTCCGCCTTTGATGGGACAGCGGGACGACGCCTGGACCAGCGTGGGCGAAAACCTGTCTTCCGCCGTGGCGGGCCAGCCCCTCCACCCGGCGATGCCGATCCTGGCGAACATCTCCACCGCCTACATGGCCCAGAACCCCCAGGCCTTCAACGGCGCAGTGGCGGAATACCGGGCCCAGGTGGACAGCCTGCGCCCCGAAGCCGCCCGCCACACGGATCGCGAGATCGCCTTCAATCGGGCCCAGCCGTTCTACCTGGGCATGATGATCTACGTCACCGCCTTGCTGACCCTGTTCGTGTCCTGGCTCTGGAAGCGGGAATTGCTGCAGCCCACGGCCTTCGCGCTGCTGGTGGCGGGTGCCGTCGTGCATACCGCAGGCCTGGCCTTCCGCATCATCCTGCAGGGCCGCCCCCCCGTGACCAACCTCTATTCCTCTGCGGTCTTCGTGGGCTGGGGCGCCGTGATCCTGGGCATCGTCCTGGAGCGCATCTACCGCAAGGGCTTCGGCACGGCCGTGGCCGCGGCGGCCGGCTTCGGCTCTCTCATCGTCGCCCAGCATCTCGCCGAAGGCGACACCATGGAAATGATGCGCGCGGTGCTGGACTCCAACTTCTGGCTCGCCACCCACGTGGTCACCATCACCATTGGCTACAGTGGCACCTTCCTGGCCGGTTTCATCGCCATTGCCTACGCCCTGTGGAAGCACCTCGCGCCTGACCCGGATCCCGAAACCGGCAAGACCCTGGTGGGCATGACCTACGGCATCATCTGCTTCTCCCTGCTCTTCAGTTTCGTGGGCACAGTGCTCGGCGGCATCTGGGCCGACCAGTCCTGGGGTCGCTTCTGGGGCTGGGATCCCAAGGAGAACGGCGCCCTGCTTATCGTGCTGTGGAACGCTATCATCCTGCACGCCCGCTGGTCCGGCCTTGCCCGGGACCGGGGCATCATGACCATGGCCATCTTTGGCAACATCATCACCAGCCTGTCGTGGTTCGGCGTGAACATGCTGGGCGTGGGCCTGCACTCTTACGGCTTCATGGACTCAGCCTTCTACGCCCTCTCGGCCTTCATCGGCTCCCAGTTGCTGCTGATGGGCGTGTGCATGATGCCCCGGCGCTTCCAGTTCCAGAAACCCACCGAGAAGAAGGCCTGATTCCAAGCCTTCAGCCCGGCTTGCCCCTCTCAAAGGACAATAGGGTGGGGTCGCGCCCCTGCAGGATGTCCTCCATGCGTAGCCTCACCCCGCCTGCGGTCTCCGGGTGGGTGAGGATGTAAAAACGGTCCGCGGTCACAGCTTCGAAGACCGCATCGGCCACCCGCTCCGGCGCCATGCCGTGGGCAGTGGCCTTCAGCACCGCCGTGGCGATGGCCACGGACACAGCATCAAAGGTGGTGGGGTCGCTGCGCTCGCCGTCATCGCGGTTCCGTTCGGATTCCGCGATGCGGGTTTGCACCCACGCGGGGCAGAGCACCGACACCTTGATCCGGGCTTCCCGCAACGCCAGGTCGTGGTGCAGCACCTCCGAGAGGGCTACCACGCCATGCTTGCTCACGCTGTAGGCCGCGAAACCCGGGGTGGCAAGCAGCCCCGCGGCGGAGGCCGTGTTGACGATGTGGCCCGCATCTCCGTCCGAGAGCATGCGCGGCACGAAGGCCTGGAGGCCGTGGATGACGCCATGGAGGTTCACCCCCAGCACCCAATCCCAGTCCTCGGACGTCAATTCCCAGGCGGGCTTGCAGATGGCCACGCCCGCGTTGTTCACCAGCAGGTGCACCCGGCCGAACTGAGTGAAGGCCGTGTCCGCCAGGGCCTCCACGTCCTCATAGCGGGAGACGTCCGTGAAGACGCCGATCACCTCGGCCCCCTGCCCCTCAAGCTCCGCCACGGTGCTGACGAGGCTCTCCCCGTTGATGTCCGCCAGCACCAGCTTCATGCCTTCCCTGGCGGCCCTGTTCGCGATGGCCCGGCCGATGCCTTCGGCTCCGCCGGTGATGACCGCGACCTTACCCCTCAACTCATCCATGGGTGCTCCTTCAAACCGTCAAGTACCCACCATCCACCGTCAGGCAGGTGCCCGTGGTGTAGCTCGCCGCGGCGGACACCAGGTAGAGCGCCGCTCCCGCGATCTCGTCGGGCTCTGCGATGCGCTGCATAGGGATGTGTTCCAGCGCCTTCGCCAGGATGGCGGGGTTGTTCACCAGGGTGGCGGCGAACTTCGTGTCCGTGAAACCCGGCAGCAGGGCGTTGACGCGGATCTTCAAGGGCGCGCACTCCTTGGCGAAGGCTTCGGTCATGGAGATCACCGCGGCCTTGGTGATGGAGTAGATGCCCTGGTAGAGGCCCGGAACCACGCCATTCACGGAGGCCACGTTGACGATGGCCCCACCCTGCTGCATCAATTTCGCGCCCCCCACGGACATGAAGAAATAGCCCCGGATGTTCACGTCCACGGTCTTCTGGAAAGCGCCCAGAGGCGTGTCCAGGATGGGCCCGAAGTAGGGATTGGCTGCGGCGTTGTTCACCAGGATGTCCAGGCGCCCATGCTTGGCTGCGATGGCCTCAAAGATGGCTTCGATCTGCGCCATCTCGCCCACGTGGCAGGCCATGGCCTCGGCCGACCCTCCCGCCGACTGGATGGCCGCCACCACTTCCGCGCAGGCCTCCATCTTGCGGCTGGACACGATGACGTGGGCGCCATGGGCCGCCAACAGTTTTGCGATGGCTTCGCCGATGCCCCGGCTGGCACCCGTCACCAAGGCGATTTTGCCGCTCAGGTCAAGGGTCGGCTGGGCCATGAAAGCTCCTCGGTATGGGAATCGGTTAAAAAAGATAACCATGCGGAGGGCAGCGGAGAAACGCAAAAAACCGTTTTCCTTATTGATGTTCACCCGTGGTTGCAATGGCTTTGGTTTTTCATTCTTTTGTCCCCGTTCATCCCCGTGTGTCCCCGGCTGAAAAAAGCTTTTGGCCGGGGACACACGGGGATTGACGGTGACAAGGATAAAAAAAAAATGGTGATTTCAAAGCCCCGCAGCACCCCGGCCAAAAGGCACCGTCCAGGAACCATGCATCAGTCGGCACCGCAGGTCACCGCTTTGCGTCCGAAGTGCCCTCAGCCAAAGAGGATGAACATGCAAAACTCCTGGAGCCACAGATGAACACGGATCAACAAAAATAAAGGAGACTACATCACGCGGAGGGTAGCTGAGAAAAGCGGAGGGTAGCGGAGAAGAACTGTCTTAACGCCATTTTCTTGTTCTTCTCCGCTGTCCTTCGCTCCTCCAACACCTCCGCGAAGTGCTTTTTTTCAGGGAATGGAAAACCATCAAGCCTTCGACTCCGCGATCAGCTTCAGGCAGCGCTGTTCCAGGTAATTCGTGATGTGGACGAAGCCTTTGAAGGCCGGGTTCGTGGTCTGGCCGTGGTGGTAGCGGTAATAGATCTGCTGCACGATCACCGCCAGGCGGAAGAGGCCATGAATGAGGTAGAAGGTCATGTCATCAACCCGACGGCCAGTCCTGGCGACGTAGTAGTCGATGACTTCCCGCCGCGTGAGCATCCCCGGCAGATGCGTGGGCTGGCGGCGCATACGCAGGTAGGTCGCGTCGTCGTCCGCCTGCACCCAGTAGGCCAGCGAGTTCCCCAGATCCATCAAAGGGTCGCCCAAAGTCGCCATCTCCCAGTCCAGCACGCCGATGACCTTGGTTGGATGCTCCGGATCCAGCACCACGTTGTCGAAGCGGAAATCGTTGTGAATGAGGCAGGTGGTGCTGTCCTGGGCAGGCATGTGGGCCGCAAGCCAGGCCATCACGCTCTCGAAATCCACGGCATTGTCCGTGCGGGCCATTCGGTAGCGGTCGCTCCAGCCGGAGATCTGGCGCTGCATATAGCCATCACCCTTGCCCAGGGACTCCAGCCCGGCTGCCTTCCAATCCACCTGGTGCAGTTCGATGAGCTTGTCGATGACGTTGAGGCAGAGCTGGCGTGTGTCCGCGGTGCTGAGATCCAGGCCCTCCGGCAGATCCTGGCGCGGGATGAGGCCCCGGATGCGCTCCATCACATAGAATTCGCAGCCCAGAAACGAGGCGTCATCACAGAAGGCCAGCACCGCCGGAACATAGGGATAGTGGGCTTTCAGCGCCCCCATGATGCGGGCCTCCCGCCCCATGTCATGGGCGCTCTTCGCCTTGTGCCCTTGGGGAGGGCGCCGCAGGATCAGCTCGCGGTTGTCGTAGCGAACCAGATAAGTCAGATTTGAAGCCCCGCCGGGGAACTGGGTGATGGCGGGGACCCCCAACAAGCTCGGATCCAATCGTTTCAAAAACCCATCTACAGAATGGATGTCCAGTTCCTCCCCAATGCGGATGGGACCGGATTCATCGATCAAGGGCACAAAGACTCCGAAGACGTTGAACTTGAAGAAAATAAATCGCAGGGGACAAAAAAAGGATTAACGGGGATGAAAAGAATCACCATGAGTATTCTTGTCCCCGTTCATCCCCGTGCATCCCCGGCCAAATATTTTTCATTTTTTCGGTAGCTCCTTCCCAGCCTTTTTCGCCGGCGCTTTGAGTTCCACCTTGGCGATGGAAGCGCGGTGAACTTCGTCGGGGCCGTCGGCGAGGCGGAGCATGCGGGCGATAGCCCAGCATCACTTTGGCCCTGGAAACTCTTGGACTCTCAGCCCGATGTCCAGGGCGATGTTGCGGAGCAGGATGGGTGAGATGTCCTGGCCCACGTGGAATGGAACGGTAGTGCCCCGAACACCCGGGTGGCGGTACTGGCAATGGGATCCACGCTGACGAACCTGAAGGAAACCAAGCTTCTCCAGCATCGAAACCACCTCTCGCGGCTTGAGGACTGGAAGGGCTCCCATCTCTATGCCACTTGGATCCGCTGGACGCCCACGAATCCCGATTCCAGCTGCGGGTCGCCATCTTCCAGAAGCATCTCGGTGGCTTCGCGGAGATTGCCCTTTGGCTCATCCAGGCTCTTCGCCTGCGAGTGCGCTCCGGGCCAACCGGGCACGCATCCCACGTGCGGGCTTGTGGTGGGGTCTTGCTCGATCACGATATCGAAGGATCGCATGGCCCCTCCTTGTAGCAAGAGTAGCGTCAACAGGCTAGCGGGTTGTGGTTTTAACTACTTCCATCCCCGCCTTTTCCGCCTGCGCCTTAAGTTCCCCCTTGGCAATGGAAGCGCGGTGCACTTCGTCGGGACCGTCGGCGAGGCGGAGCATCCGGGCGTAGGCGTATAGGGCCGTCAGGGGAAAATCCTCGCTGAGCCCCGCGCCGCCGTGCATCTGGATGGCCTGGTCGATGACCGTCTGCGCCATGTTCGGCGCGACGACTTTGATCTGGGAGATCTCACTCTTGGCCCCCTTCACGCCGACGGTATCCATCAGCCACGCGGCCTTCAGCGTGAGCAGCCGCGCCTGGTCGATGGCCATGCGGGCGTTGGCGATGATGTCCCGGTTGCCGCCCAGCAGCGCCAAGGGTTTGCCGAAGGCCACGCGGGTGAGGGCCCGCTGGCACATGAGTTCCAGGGCCCGCTCGGCGGCGCCGATGAGGCGCATGCAATGGTGGATGCGGCCGGGGCCTAGGCGCCCCTGGGCGATTTCAAAACCCCGGCCGGGCCCGCCGATGAAATGGTCCAACGGCAGGCGCACATCGGTGAAGCTCACCTCGCCATGGCCGTAGGGCTCGTCCAGGGCGCCGAAGACCGGCACCATGCGCTCGATCTTCAAGCCCGGCGCAGCGATGGGAACAAGCACCATGGAGTGCTGCGCATATTTCGGCGCGTCTGGATCCGTGAGCCCCATGAAGATGACGAAGGCGCAGTGGGGATGGCCGATGCCGCTGCTCCACCACTTGCGGCCGTTGAGGACGATGTCACCACCCTGCACCAACGCCGTGGCCCGCATGTTGGTGGCGTCGCTGGAGGCCACCTCGGGCTCGGTCATGCAGAAGGCCGAGCGGGTGCGGCCTTCGAGCAGGGGTTGCAGCCACTGTTCCTGCTGGGCCTTGGAGCCGTACTGCACCAGCACTTCCATGTTGCCCGTGTCCGGCGCATTGCAGTTGAAGACCTCTGGCGTGATGAGGGAGCGGCCCATGAGCTCCGCCAATGGCGCGTATTCCAGATTCGTGAGCCCCGCGCCAAATTCCGCATCCGGCAGAAACAGGTTCCACAAGCCGGCAGCCTTGGCCTTGGCCTTCAGCTCCTCCATGATGGGCGGCAGCGTCCAGGGCCGTTCGCCATGCTTCAACTGGGCGGCATAGGCCGCTTCACTGGGCGTGACGTGGTCGGCGATGAAGGCCAAAACCCGGTCGATATAACCTTGGGCCTTGGAGGAATGGGCGAAATCCATGGGGGCTCCGGCTCGCTGGAAAGGAAAACACACGCCGAGAGTCGCAGAAAAACCGGGGGCACGGCGCAAAACACTGGCCTTTGCCCGGCCTACTTCAGATCCCAACGCGGGTGCATTACTCTCGAAGGCGGTGTCCCCATGATGTGGAAGCACGGAGCAAAGATGGCCAAGCTCGCGCGATTCGTCCAGCTTTCCTTGCTGCCTCAAGTGCTGGCGGCGGTGCTGGCGATGGCAGCCCCGGGAGGCGGCCGAAAGAGCCACTCCGCGGCGTCCACCACACCCATGGACCCTCCTTCCTTCGTCACGGTGGAAATGGGCGACCTGCCGGTGGTCCTCTCGGCGCCCCATGGGGGAACCATGGCGTTGCCAGGCATCCCGGAACGGCTCAATGGCACCACGGTGCTCGACACCCACACGTATGATCTGGCCCAGGTGGTGCGGGCCCAGCTGGCCCTCCTGACCGGCAGGAAAGCCTACCTGGTGGCCGCCCGGGCCAGCCGGAAGTTTGTGGATTTCAATCGGAGCCCCTCCGAAGCCTTTGAAGACCCTGCGGTGGCGCCTGTCTACGCCTACTACCACGACTCCCTGCGGACCGCCTTGGCCGCCGCCAAGGCCCAATCCGCCACAGGCGCCCTGCTCGTGGACCTCCACGCTCATGGCGGCGCCGAGGACGTGATCTACCGAGGCACCAAGAATGGCGCCACCGCTGACCTTCGCACCCTGTACCGCCAACCCAGGGGACTGCTCACCGAGCTGCTCGCGCGGGACCTGAAGGTGTATCCAGACCACAGTGGCGGGACCGAGAATCCAGCCCTGAATGGCGGGTTCATCGTCCAGACCTATGGCCTGTCGGGAACGGGCCCAAGCCGGCTGAACGCCGTCCAGCTGGAATTCGGCGCCGCCTACCGGTCCTCCAAGGCCACGGAAACCGCCACCGCCAAAGCCTTGGCGGAAGCCATCGTGGCCCACCTGCAGGCCAAGGGCGCATTGCCCGTCCAGTAGGCGTGTCAGCGCCCTCTCCTGGCAACCCGCCGCTTCCTCAGCGGGCGTCTGACCACCCCGCTACTCTGGAACCATGACCGCCCCCCTGGCTGAACGAATGCGGCCCATGACCTTGAACGAGGTCGTGGGCCAACCGCATCTAGTAGGCCCGAAAGGCGCGCTGACCCGGCTCAGCCTATCGAAGCGGCTCCCGTCCATGGTCATGTGGGGTCCGCCGGGCACGGGCAAGACCACGCTGGCGCGCATCCTGGCGAAGGACACGGGGCATGGCTTCGTGGAATTCAGTGGCGTCACGGGCTCGGCGGCCGAATTGAAAAAATTCCTGCTGGACCAGAAGTCGATGCCGCTGTTCCGCACGGTGCCGCCGGTGATCTTCCTCGATGAGATCCACCGCTTCAACCGGGCCCAACAGGATATTTTGCTGCCTTTCCTGGAGCGCGGTGAAGCCATCCTCATCGGCGCCACCACCGAGAACCCGGCCTTCTACCTGAACCCCGCGCTCCGCAGCCGTTGTCAGCTTTTCGACCTGAAGGCCCTGGCCCCCCCTGCCATTCGGGGTGTCCTGGAACGCGCGGTGCTGCACGAAAAGCTGGCCCCGCCGCCCCCGGCGGGACTGCTGGACTGGCTCTCCCACTGGGCGGGCGGAGACCTGCGCTCGGCACTGTCGGGGCTGGAAGTATGGGCGGATCTTCCCCTGGAAGAGCGCGATCTCGCGTCGCTGCAATCGTCCTTGGGCGGACGCCTGCACTTTGATCGCGCGGACGGCCACTACGACCTGGCTTCGGCCTTTCAAAAATCTTTACGTGGTAGCGATGCGGACGCAGCGCTCTACTACCTAAGCCGCATGATCCGCGGTGGCGAGGACCCCCGCTTCATCGCCCGGCGCCTCATGGTCACCGCCGCCGAGGACGTGGGCAATGCCGATGCCCAGGCCTTCATCCTGGCGGAAACCGCCTCCCGGGCCGTCGAGCGCATCGGCTGGCCCGAAGCGCGCATCCCCCTGGCCCAGGCCGTCATCTACGTGGCCAATGCCCCCAAGAGCAATGCCACAGTCAAAGCCATCGACGCGGCGCTGGCCGCCGACGATGAACCCATCCCCGATGCGCTGCGGGACGCCAACACCAGCACCGCCAGGAAGGCGGGCCGGGGCAGCGGCTACCACTATTCCCACAGCGACTACGGCCAGGCCCAACAATTCCTGCCGGACAAGCTTCGGGGCACGGCCTTCTATGAACCGCTGCGCCCCCAGGAGCGCAGCTGGCAGGACAAGGAGGAGCCAGATACGGTCGGCCTGGACTCGCGGTGGACTGCGTGGGTGGCGGCCAATCCCCAAGGCGGCGAGGTGCCCATGGAAGCCTGGAGCGCGGAACTGGCCTGCAGCAAGGAGGCCCTGGCCAGAGGTATCCAGCGCCTGGCCATCGGCGGATTCCGGGTGGAACGGGCGCTGAAGATCCTGCCGAACTGAATTCAGTCCAGGAAGCCCATCTTGCCCGTCTGGTAGTCGTCGATAGCCGCCTAGATCTCCTCCGGCGTGGTCATGACGAAGGGGCCGTAGTGCGCGATGGGTTCCCGGAAGGGCAGGCCCGCCATGACCATCAGGTTCGCGCCCTGGGTGGTCTCGATGCGCACGCCATCGCCCACTTCCTCCAGTACCGCGACGGCATCGAGACCGATGCTTCGGCCCGAAACGGTGGCGTCGCCGTGGAGCAGCACCACGGCGGCCGTGAAGCCTTCCGGGAGCGAATGCTCGAACTGGCTTCCCGCTTCTAGCTCCACGTGCGCGTAGGCGATCTTCGCGGGGGTTTCGACCGGGCCTTTGCGACCCAGCCACTTGCCCGCCAAGGCACGCAGGCGGCCACCCGGGAAAGCCTGCCAGGGCATCATTTCCGCAGGCAGGTCCTGGTAGCCGGGCTGGCTCCATTTCTCCGATTTCGGAAGGTTGATCCAGAGTTGCAGGCCCTCAATGGGGCCCCCGGTTTCAACCTGTTCGGCCACCGGCATTTCTTCGTGGACGATGCCGCTGCCCGCATTCATGAGCTGTGCCCCGCCGGGCTCCAGCAAGCCGTGCCCGCCGGTGCTGTCGCGATGGCGAAAGGCACCCTGCATCATGTAGGTGAGGGTTTGGAAACCGCGGTGGGGATGGGGCGGAAAACCCGCGTCGGTGCCGGGTTTCAGCACCATGGGGCCGAAGTGGTCCATGAGCAGGAAGGGGTCCATGAGGCGGAAGGCTTCGCTGCCGCGCAGGCCCGCGCCGGGCAGCAGGCGCACCAGGGGCACTTTGTTGCCGTCGGAGGTGGGTTGGCCCTGGATCAGGGTTTTCACGTTGCGCAGACGCATTGTCACTCCAGGTCGAAGAAGAGGATTTCACTGCTCTCGCTGGCCTTCACATCCAACCTGGATTCAGCTACCAGGGCCAGGGCGTCGCCGGCCATCACGGCCTGTCCATTGACCACCACTGAGCCCTTGGCCACGTGGAACCAGCCGAAGCGCGCAGAATCCAGGTCGCGAGTGAGCTGAGCCCCAGCATCCAATCGGGCTAGGTGGATTTTCAGATCCTGGAACACCACCACGGAGCCTTCCGCCCCGTCCCGGCCGGCGATGAGGCCCCAGGTGTTGCGGAAGCGCTCATCCGGAAAGGCCACCTGGTCGTAGCGGGGCTCGAGGCCCTGGGCTTCGGGCAATATCCAGATCTGCATGAAGTGGACCGGCTCAGTCTTCGAAGCGTTGAATTCGCTGTGGCGGATGCCGGTGCCGGCGCTCATGATCTGCGCTTCGCCGGGCCGGATGACGCCCATAGTGCCCAAGGAATCCTGGTGCTCCAGGCCGCCCTCCAGCACCCAGGTGAGGATCTCCATGTCCTTGTGGCCGTGGGTGCCGAAGCCGGCCCCCGGCGCCACCCGGTCTTCGTTGATGACCCGCAGCGAGCGGAACTGATGGTGAGCCGGGTCGGAATACTCGCCGAAGGAAAAGGTGTGGCGCGTGTCCAGCCAGCCGAAATCGAAATGTCCTCGGTCTTCGGAGCGTCGCAGGGTCAGCATCCGTGCCTCCATGGGCCCCAGAATGTGGCCCAATGAAATTATATGTTCAAACATCTAATTATGTCCCCGTGAATTTCTCCAGTGCGGGCCTATCCTAGTCCCAGAGGTCGCCATGATCCATTCAGTGCTGGTCGGCGTGGATTTCTCGAATGCCTCCCGTCAGGCTCTGGCTCGGGGCCGCGCCATCGCCGAACGCCTGGAGGTGCCCCTGACGGCGCTGCATGTGCTGTACCTGTCCCCACCCCTGATGCCGGAAGTCCAGCTCCCCCTGCCGGATCCGGAATGGACCCTGGGCATGGAGCGCCAGGCCCTGGAGCAGTTGGAGAAGTGGATCGATGGCTTCGCCGATGCGGACGCTCTGATCCGCTGGGGCAGCCCCGCTGAAGAGCTGGTGGCTGCGGCGGACCCGGACACCCTGCTGGTGGTCGCGCAGGTGGGCCACTCGGCCCTGGAGCGCCTGCTCTTTGGCAGCACCGCCGCCCGGGTGGTGCGCCACGCACCCTGCGACGTGCTGGTGGTGCGGGCGGAGGAGAAAAAAGCCTAAGCCTTGATACCAAGTTGCATTCAATAAAATGGCTCATCAGGATTCGTGTGGGTAAATCATAGGGTGTAACCCGCCAAGAAGCCTTGTAGGTGTTGGCCTTCAGCCATTTCGCGGGGGCTGTTGATTGGGCATGATGTTCCAATGCCTGATACCAATTCGCGTTCAATGAAATAGAAGTTATCCAATCGAAGCCAGTAAGACTCTGGGTGCGTTCGAGGTTGAATTCGAGGGCTCGGATGCCTTGGCAGAGGGTATCAACAACGGCCTTCATCTGCCTGCACACGGTGTTGACGAACCAACCCTCTCGTAGCGCTTTCCAGATGTGTTCAGCAGGGTTCCATTCCGGGCTATAGGGAGGCAGGAACACGATCCGCATGTTGACCGGAACCTCCAGCGTCTCCGCAATGTGCCATCCCGCGCGATCCATGACCATGACGATGAAATCGTTTGGATGTCGGCTGGCCACCAGCGCTAGAAACATCGATATCGTCTCGGCATTGACGAAAGGGAGCACTAGGCTGTCCATCACGCCATCATGGGGGCTGACCACGCTGAAGGCATACGTGTATTGCCGCACCAAGCGGGCGCCAACCACCGGACGGACGCCCTTGGGAGCCCAGCACCTGCGCGGGTCGCCCAGCAGCCCGATCCGCCCTTCGTCTTGGAACAGCAGCCGGACGGTCCGACCTTGCTCGGCTTGGCGCTCAACCTCTTCTTGGGCCTCGCTTGCGAGTTTTTTTTAAAGCGGCCTGCGCCGCCAAATCAGCCTTGGGATGCCTGGGGCGCGGAGCGATCTTCCGCCAACCCTGGCGATCCAACAGGCGATAGATGGTGCTTTTGGCTACGGCGCAACCGATCCTGGCTTCGAAGGCCAGTTGCACTTCCGTGGCACTGAGAAGGCCGCCTGCCTCGGCTTTTGCCAGGAATGGACGAAGGAACTCCGCTTCCTCCTCATGGCTCAGGTACTGGTTCCGACGTCCTCCCTTGCGCTTTAGTTCAAAGATGGCTTCACATGACTTGGCCCACTGGGAGTGGATGTTCCGAACCGTGGTGGCGGCCCACCCCAGCAGCCGCGCGATCTCGGGCGCAGTGCTCCCCAGGGTTACGCGGATAAGCACGCACTGGATGCGTTGGAACTCTGGCCGACCCTTGGCTTTCTTGAGGTGATCGGCCAGAGATTCGATGGTGGGGCGGTCAGGCGAGATGAGGGTTTTCATGCCAGCTCCTTGGGGCTGACATCAATATATGTTATACTTTATTGAATGCTACTTGGTATCAAAGTTCCGAGGCGCTTAGGTCAGGCTCATGTTTGAACAGCGCGGCGCCATCGACATCAAAGGCAAGGGTGAGATGGAGACCTGGTTCCTGAATAGCCGATGTGGCTAGACAAAACCCTGACAATCCTTTCCAGAACGCCGTTCTGGTCTTGCCACGCTAAGCCTGGCGCTCCGGCCTAAAGCCAATAGGACAGGAGCCGCGCGAGCCAATCCTTGAACTGCTGGGTCAGTGGCCGCTGCTCCCACTGCTCCAGCTTTATCTCGTTGGAATCCTGCAGGTCATCCTGGAAGGCGCTTTCCATCTCCCGACCGAAGTCGTCGCCCATCACGACGACATTGACCTCGTGGTTGTGGAGGAAGCTTCGCATATCGATGTTGGTGGAACCCACCGTGGACCAGCTGCTGTCGATGACGGCCGTCTTGGCGTGCAGCACAGCCTTCTTCAGCTCGTAGAGCTGGATTCCGGCTTTGAGCATCCGGGTATAGAAGGTATGGCTGGCCCGGGAGACCGTTCCACTGTCTGTCGCGCTGGGCAGGATGATCTTCACCTCGACGCCGCGCTGGGCGGCATCGATGAGATCCCTCATGATCTGGCCGTCCGGGACGAAGTAGGCCGCGGTGATATGAATGGATTTAGTGGCGCCCTGGATGGCCAGGAAATAGGCCTTGTAGATCTCGTGATTGCCTTTGGAGCGGCTGGCCAGGACCCGCACAACTTTGCCCCCGGCCGGCGGCAGCGGGGGATAGTAGTCCCGGTCCGGCAACTCGGTAGTCATTTGGCTGGCCCAATTGTCCAGGAACATCCATTGCAACGCGGCCACGGCCGGGCCTTCGATCTGGATATGGGTGTCCCGCCACCCCACGGAGACCCCCTCTACGGCGCTGGATCTGAACAGCGAACCTTTGGAATAGGCGGCGGTGATATTCACGCCCCCAGTGAAAGCCACCTTGCCATCCACCACCAGGATTTTCCGGTGGTCGCGGTTGTTGATGCGCCAGCGGAGGAGCTTGTGGTGAGGGCTCACGGGCTGGAAGGGCAGCATGCGGATCCCTGCTCCCTGCATGCGGTCGAAGAAGGCCTGGGGCGTGCCCAGGGTGCCCACGCAGTCGTAGATGATGCAGACCTGGACGCCCTCCTTTTGCTTGGCGATGAGCAGGTCGGCGAACTTCAAGCCCAAGGCGTCCTGGTCGAAAAGGTAGGTTTCCAGGTTGATGGTGTCCCTGGCCACCGCCACCGCCGCCATCATCGCCGTGATGGTCCGGGGCCCGTCGAAGAGCAGCGTCACCTTGTTGCCCGAGATCAGGGGCCGGCCCGTGGCGGCTTCTTCGAGGCTCGCCAGGGCCTTGGCATCGAGCTTGGTATGGCCCTGGCGCGCTGGGACCGCCAATGCGGCGTCCTTCCCGCTCAACGCGCCCTTGTCGTTGACCACCCTGGGATTCACGGGCCCATGGAGGGATGGCTTCATGTGTTCCACGTCCGGCAGGCGGGCGCAGGCCGACAGCAGCAGGCAGGCGCTGAGGGCCCCAGCCCTTAAGGCCTCCGGCCCGCTTAGGCGTCGAGGGTGGGCCGTCACGCTCCAAGAATTTCGCACCCCTGTAGTCTCGCAGCAAGGCGGTGGCAGCAGGAATGTTCCCCTCCATCGCGGCCAGAAAGGCAAGGCCCCAGGCCCGAGGTCCCGCATGAACCCAGACCCCCCCAGGAAGGTCCCCGGGCGCCCATCGGGGAGGTTCCCTCCGACCCCTTCTCGGAGTACTTTGGCTTCGACCCTCCAGGCAGTTTCCACCTCAGTTCCTTTCCGCACCGCCACACGACCATGGCGTTTCGCCCCAGCCCCCACGGCGCCGTCCCCACCCAGGCCATCCTGGATTTTTCGGAGCACCCCATGACCCGCCCACCGAAGTGGAACCTCGTCCTCAAACTCGCAGCGCTCTGCTGCTTGGCGACCCTCCCGATGTCCGCCCAAAGCCTGACGCTGCCCCCCAGCGGGGACAACCAGAAGGCCTCGGTCACCCAGCACATCGGCTTGGTGCAGGTGACCGTAAGCTACAGCAGCCCCCGGGTGCACCGCGAGGGCCGGGACCGCACGGGCAAGATCTGGGGAGAGCTGGTGCCCTACGGCTTCAGCGACCTGGGCTTCAATGACTGCAAGGAGTGCCCCTGGCGCGCCGGGGCCAACGAGAACACTGTCTTCAAGACCACCCATGATGTGCAGATCGAAGGAAAGCCTCTGGCGGCTGGCTCCTACGGGCTCCACATGATCCCCGGGGCCGATAAATTCACTGTGATCTTTTCGAAGGAATCCTCCGCCTGGGGCAGCTACTGGTACAACCCCCAACAGGATGCGCTGCGGGTGGATGTGAAACCCGCCCGGGGCGAATTCCAGGAGTGGCTGACCTACGAATTCACCGAGCGCGAACCCGCCAAGGCCAAGGTGGAATTGCGCTGGGAGAACCTGCGGGTGCCCATAGCGATCTCGGTGGACGACCCCAATGAACTGTATTTCCAGAATCTCAAAAAGGAAATGCACGGGGCGCCGGGCTTCCAATGGTCCGACTTGCAGTCCGCCGCGCAGTTCACCCTGCAGACCGGCAAGCACATGGACGCCGGGCTGGACTGGGCCCAGCGCGCGGTGGGCGCGCCCTTCGTGGGCAATGAGAATTTCCAGACCCTCTCCACCCTCGGCCTGATCCAGCTCCGGATGGGGAATGGCGCGGCAGCCCAGGCCACCTTCGACAAGGCCATCGCGAACCCATCGGCCCAGCCCACGGATGCCCACCAACTGGGCCGGCAGCTATTGCAACAGGGACGCAAGGCCGAGGCCCTGTCGATCTTCCAGTCCAACGCCAAGCGGTTCCCTGGACAATGGCCCGTGAACGCGGGCTTGGCCCGGGGCTTCGCGGCAAACGGCGACACCAAGAAGGCCTTGGAATACGCCCGCCTGGCGCTTGCCCAGGCGCCGGACGAACCCAGCAAGAAGGCCTTGAAGGCGCTCATCGATCAGCTTGAAAAAGGCACAGCCCCCAAGTAGGGCAACGCCCGATCCATTATCTTCAGCTATGCATCCGGGGCCCGTATCGGGCCCCGGAGCGTAGTGGGGAAAACGTGACGCAGTGCCGGGAAGACAGGGCGTGTTGTGGGCTATGATTGCCTCCATGAAGGGGCCCAAATGATGGAACCGCTTGGCTGGGGCATCGCGGCCCTGATCTTATACGTGGCTGCCGAGGTCTTCTCCATTATGCATCTGCGGAGCGATGCGAAAGTGCATAGCACCCTGGCCACGGTGCTGCTCCTGCTGGGGTTCCTGGTCCACCTGGCGGCCCTGCAGATCGCCGCACGGGTCACCCATGCGGTGCCCTACCGGGACCTGGCGGCCTCCATGTCCTTCTTCGCCTGGATGGTCGCCGCCTCCTACGGCGTGCTGCTGCTGCGGCACCGGGAAGGCTCCACGGGCCCCTTCCTCATTCCCATCGCCATTCTGTTCCTGGGGGCCTCGCTGGTCGCCAACCCGCAGCACCTCGCAGGGGCCGATCCGAAGCTCTCGGGGCCCATCTTCGCCTTCCACGTCACCATGGCCATCCTCGGCTATGCCTCGCTGTCCCTGTCCTTCGTGCTCGCCCAGCTCTACCTAATCCAGAACCGGCAACTCCGGCGGCGGCAGCTGGGCCTGCTCTTCTCCCGGCTCCCGGCCCTGGACGTGCTCTCCAGCATCCACCGCACTTCCGTGGCCCTCGGTGTGGCGGCCTTGACCATCGCTTCCGTGCTCGGCCTCATCTGGGCCAAGCAAAACTGGGGCACCTACTGGGATCCCAAGGTGCTCTTCACCTTCCTGATCATCGCCATCTACATGCTTACGCTATTTCCCCGCCGCATCGGCTGGGGCGGCAAACGAGTGGCTTTCGTCTCCATCGGCGGCTTCATGCTGCTGATGTTCTCCTACACCATCGTCAACCTCTTCATCACCCAGGAGCACGTCTTCCGATGAGCGCCCTGGTGGAATCCCCTCTGCTGCTGGTGGGCTGGGACTACCGCCAGACCCCCGTGGAGCTGCGCGAACGGTTGGCCTTTCCACCCGACAAGGTGCGCGAGGCCCTGAACGCCATGCGCCACGAGGGCCTGCTGGCCGAAGGCGTCATCATCTCCACCTGCAACCGCAGCGAGATCTACGGTGTGCGGGGCGTAGCGATGGGGGACCGGGATCCCTTCGACGCGGTCACGGAATTCATCGCCCGCTTTCATGGGATTCCGCAGCTCGAAGTGGACTCGTCGGGCTACCGCTACTCCGGCGGGGAGGCGGTTCGGCACCTGTTGAGGGTGGCCTCGGGCCTGGAATCCATGGCCCTGGGTGAGGATCAGATCATCGGCCAGGTGCGCGAGGCCTTCCGGCTGGCTTCGGGCGCCGGCGCCACCCGGTCGGTGCTGCACCGGCTCTTCCAGAAGGCCCTCGAAACCGGCAAGCGCGTACGGTCCGAGACGGGCCTGAGCACCAAACCCATCTCCATTCCCGGCGTGGCCATGGAACTGGCACAGAAGATCTACGAAGACATCACTCCGCGCAAATTCCTGATCCTGGGCGCCGGCGAAACTGCGGGCATCTTCTTCGATCTGCTGGTGGCCCGAGGCGCCAAGAACATCGAGGTCGCCAACCGCACCCTGGCGCGCTCCGAGGAGCTGTGCCGCCGGGCCGGCAAGGCCCTGCCCTGGGAAGACCTCGCCACCCGGCTGCCCCACGCGGACATCGTCGTGAGCGCCACCGCTTCCACGACCCCGGTGATCACCCTGGAAACCGCGCGTCAGGCCATGGCCCTGCGCCGGGGCAAACCGCTGTTCTTCCTGGATCTCGGCATCCCCCGCAATGTGGATCCGCGCATTTCCGAACTGGACAATGCCTTTCTCTACGCAGTGGACGACCTGCAGGAGATCGCCGAGCGCAACCGCCAGGAGCGCCAGAAGGAGATCGGCCCGGCCCTGGAGATCCTGGAAGAAGAGCTGCAGGAATTCGTCTCCTGGTTTGGCGCCTTGGCGGTGGTGCCCACGGTGACGGCGCTGCGCAAGAAGTTCGAAAGCATCCGTGAAACGGATTTCGACCGCCAGCTTGAAAAGATGGCCCACATCGCCGAAGGGGACCGGGAGAAGATCCGCCTCATGGCACAGTCCATGGTGCGTTCGCTCCTGCGCCACCCCACCGAGGCGATCAAGGAAGAGCCCGATCCCGGCCGCCGCCTGGACCGCGCCGAGGCCGTCCGCCATCTCTTCGCGCTGGACGTCGAAGCCAAGGATTGAAGAGCTTCCCTCCGCCGCCCCCGTCCGCTCCCGGAACCCCCAAGGCCATGCGAACCGCGCTCCGCCGCTTCCTGCCGTTGCACCGCCTGCCAGCCATGGCCAAGGCCGCAGTTTTCAGCGCAGTATTCAGCGCAGTGTGCGCCGCCCTATTCGTCGGGGGCGCTACTGCCTCCGCCGCGGATGAGTCCAGCACCGCCTGCCTGAAGTGCCACGCCGCCACGGCGCAACTCATCACCTCGCCCACCGCCCACCAGCCCCTGCGCGAAGGGCGCTGCCAGTGGTGCCACAAAGCCCACGGCTCCGCCAACACCAACATCTTGCATGCGGGGGGCGGCCGGGCCCTGTGCGCGATCTGCCACAAGGCGCTGAAACCCGGCGAAGGCGAACGCGAGCACCACCGCTTCCCCGCCAAAGGTGAATGCAGCGTCTGCCACACCTCCCACGACAGCGGCCGGAAGCAACTGCTGCGCCAGGAGACCCAGGCACTCTGCCTCTCCTGCCACGCGCCCATCAAGGCCCGCTTGGCCCTGGCCCATCCCCACGCTGCTGCCGTGAACGCCTGCCTCAACTGCCACGATCCCCATCCCTCCGCGGCGGATCATCTGCTGAAGGGCAAGCCCGCGGACCTCTGCGTGGCCTGCCACGAGGCAGCCCCGTTGGCGGCAGCCCACGGGGGCATGAAGGTGGCTCCCGCCGCCTGCATCTCCTGCCACAATCCCCACGGCTCGACGAGCAAGGGGATGCTGCGGGATGTTCAGCACAGTCCCTTCCAGGGCAACTCCTGTTTGAATTGCCACCAGCCCACGGTGGACGGCAAGGCCGCCCTCAGCGACCAGCCGCCAGCCCTTTGCACCACCTGTCATGACGACAAGCCCGGCCAGGGCCACTTGCACGCGCCCGCCCAGGAAGGCCAGTGCCTCAGCTGCCATACGCCCCACGCCTCGGATGCCAAAGGACTGCTGGTGGTGCCCGTTCCAAATCTCTGTGCCAGCTGCCACGAATTGACCAGCAGCACCTCGGTGCATCCCCCCTTCCAGGCGGGTACCTGCCTGGATTGCCACCGGCCCCATGTTTCACCGAATGCGAACTTGCTGACACTGCCGCCTGAGCAGCTGTGCCTCTCCTGCCACGACGGACTCCAGAAGGGCAAGTCCCAGCATGCGCCTGCGGCCACCGGCCATTGCCTGGCCTGCCACGAGGCCCATGCGGGCAAGGCCGTGCCGGTGCTCAAGCAGGAGGCCGCCACCCTCTGCCAGAGTTGCCACGCCCAGATCGCAAAGGGTGCCTTCGCTCATCCCCCCGCCAAGGAAGGCAAGTGCATGGCCTGCCACGCCCCCCATGCCTCGGAGCAGCCCGCTCTGCTCAAGGCCAGCCAGACCCAGGTCTGCGGTGAATGCCACAAGGCCATCGTCGACAAGAAAACCCTCCATGCGCCGCTGCAGAAAGGTCAATGCAGCGTCTGCCATTCACCCCATGGATCCGACAACGCCAAACTGCTGAAGGAAGCCACTGAGACGCTCTGCCTGAGCTGCCACAAGGGGCTGGCCACGGGCAGCCACCTCCACCCTCCCGCAGCCGGAAAAGGCGCCTGCCTGGCCTGCCACGACCCCCACGGCAGTGACCTGCCCAAACTGCTTAAGAAGCCCCAGCCAGAACTCTGCTATGGCTGCCACACCCGGAAGGACGCTTTCCTGAAAGTCCATGCCCCGGTGGAAGCCGGCGAGTGCACCACTTGCCACAGCCCCCACGCCAGCCAGAACCAAGCCCAGCTCAAGACGCCCTCTGTGGTGGAAACGTGCGCCGCCTGCCACGACCTTTCGGGCCAAGCCCTCCGCGCCAAACACCTGGGCCTCGCGCTGGAAAAGGTCGACTGCGCGGGCTGCCACGATCCCCATACTTCCACCAAGAAGGCCCTCATCCTGGAAGGCGCGCATCCACCCTTCACCGAGGGCTGCGATGCCTGCCATGGCGCCGCTGGCCCAAAGGGCGAAGTGAACCTCGCCGACCAGCCGCCTGCCCTTTGCATCACCTGCCATGACACCCTGAAACCCCCCGCCGCCGGCACCCAGCACGCGCCCTTCAAATCCGGCGAATGCCTGGCATGCCACCGGCCCCACGCCTCCAAGAACGAGAAGTTGCTGCTCCTGCCCCAGAGCGCGGGGTGCGCCGCCTGCCACGCCAAGCCCGAAATACCGAAGGAGGGCTGGGTCCACAAGCCCTACCTGGACTTGGCCTGCCGCCAGTGCCACGTCCCGCACTTCGCGGAAGGCAAAGCGCTGCTGCGCGCCAAGGGCGGCGACCTCTGCTTCACCTGCCACCAGGCCATCGCCCAGGCGGTGAAGGCCAAGCATCCCCACGCGCCGGCCGCCGCGGGCGAGTGTCTGAGTTGCCACGCAGCGCATACCGGGAAATTTGCGAAGGGC
>JANXPB010000032.1 GCA_025357545.1 Holophagaceae bacterium | reverse complement strand
AAGGCTTCGTTGATCTCCCAGAGATCCACCTCGTCGCTGGCCCAGCCCACTTTGGCCAGCAGCTTCTGGATGGCCGGCACCGGGGCCATGGTGACCCACTCGGGGTCCAGGCCCGCGGTGGCCCAGCCCAGGATGCGCGCCTGCACCGCCAGTCCGTGGGCCTTCGCGAATGCCTCGGTGGTGACGAGGGCCGCCGCGGCGCCGTCATTGACGCTGGGGGCGTTGCCGGCGGTGACGGTGCCGCCTTTGAGGAAGGCAGGCTTGAGCTTGGCCAAGGTTTCCAGGGAGGTGTCCGCGCGCGGTCCTTCATCGGCGTTCACGACCACGTCCCCCTTGCGGCCGGGCACCGTGACGGGCACCAGCTCCGCCTCGAAAGCACCCGAGGCCATGGCTGCCAGGGCCTTGCGATGGCTGTCGTAGGACCACTGGTCCTGCTCTTCGCGGGTCACGCCGTATTTCTGCGCCACCAGCTCGCCCGTGGCACCCATGGACTGGTCGGTCATGGCGCACCAGAGCCCGTCCAAGATCATGGCGTCCTTGGCTTCGGTGTGGCCCATGCGCGCCCCGGCGCGGAGCTTGGGCAGCAGGTAGGGGGCGTTGGACATGGATTCCATGCCGCCCGCTAGGATCACCTCGTGGTCCCCCAGTAGCACGCCAGTGGCCGCCAGTTGGATGGCCTTGAGCCCCGAGCCGCAGACCTTGTTGATGGTCAACGCCGAGGTGGAAGAGGGCAGGCCCCCCTTCAGCGAAGCCTGCCGGGCCGGCGCCTGGCCCACCCCCGCCGACACCACATTGCCCAGGATCGCCTCGGTCACGGGCAGGCCCGGGAACCGCTCCAGCAATGCCTGGATGACCG
Organism: Holophagaceae bacterium; assembly: GCA_025357545.1. Classification (GTDB taxonomy): domain Bacteria; phylum Acidobacteriota; class Holophagae; order Holophagales; family Holophagaceae; genus JANXPB01. Next base: position 6,432 of record JANXPB010000032.1, on the reverse strand, counting down.
GCGCCGCCAGCTCAGGCGCTGCGAGTGCCGCGAGGCCCCCCTGGAACTTGCCGATGGGCGTGCGGAGGCATTTGAGGATCACGGCTTGGGACATGGGCCACCGAAAAGTTTGAGTGATAAAGGAGAATTGGAAATGAAAAAACATAGAGCCACGGATCAGCACGGATTAACACGGAAAAACCAGAGGTGGATGCGTTGGATATGAACCTTGGAAGCTCATAGTTGATGAATCAGCAAGGCTTTGATGACCACCGCGGAACAATGCATCAAGCCGTTTAAAATCCGGGCAAATCTGCGTCAACCCGTGTCTACTTTTTTAAAAGCGCTGGCCCTTGGCCTTCAGCGGCACGTCATCATCCATGGTGCCGAAATCCATGTCGTCGAGCTTCACCGTGGGCGACGAGGGCGGAAAGCGGTCCGGAGCCTCCTCCAGCAGGAACCTGCGGGTGCGTTCCATCAGGGATTCAATGTCCTCGAGCATGCGCACCCGCTCCATTTTCAGATTGCGCAGCTGCATCTCGATCTCGGCCACATGCTGGTGCGCTTCGCGGACGATCTCGTCGGCCTTGAACTGAGCCTCGCGCAGGGTCAGGTCCTTCTCCCGGTTGGCGGTGTCCAGCACGTCTTCCTTGGTGCGCTGGGCCTGGAGCAGGGTCTCCCGGAAGATGCGGTCCTGGTCCTGGTACTGGCGGTTGCGCTCCCGGAGGTTGAGGATTTCTTCGCGCATGCGGGAATTCTCGACCAGGATTTCCTCCCAGTCCGCGGCGATCTCATGCAGGAAGCCCCGGACCTCCCCTTCCTCAAAGCCCCGGAAGGATTTTTCGAATTCCCGCCTTTGGATATCCAGGGGTGTGAATTTCATGGAACGCTCCGGATCTCAGGTGGCTGCGCGAAGGAAGATGCCCTTGATGACCGACAGCAGAAGGATGGCGATCATGGCGTCAAAGCTGAACCCGCCCAGGGGCGGAATCACGGCCCGGATGGGTAGGAGAATGGGTTCGACGATGCCGTTGAGCAAGCGTACCAGCGGGTTGCGCGGATCGGGCCGGAACCAGGACATGAGCGCCCAGATGATGATGAGGATGGACAAGCCGTCGATCACCTTGGCCAGAATGTAAAACATCGAGGGCATGCCGTATCCAATCAGGTTGGTTCATGATAGCCCTACAGGGGCTCGTATGGCCCTGGTTGACGAGTCTTTGGAGTTTTCTGATGCGGATCGGCATTTCCTGCTATTCGACCTTTGGCGGTTCCGGCGTGGTGGCCACCGAGGTCGGTAAGGCCCTTGCTGCGCGAGGCCATGAGGTCCACATCCTGAGCCCCTCCATGCCCCCCCGTCTGACGGGTTTCGAGAACCGGATCTGCTTCCACGAGGTCACCGCCAGCCCCTATCCCCTTTTCGAAGCGGCGCCTTTCTCCATCGCGCTGGCTTCCAAGATGGCCGACGTGGCCAGCCACCACGGCCTGGAAGTCATGCATGCCCACTACGCCATTCCCCATGCCAGCGCCGCCCTGCTGGCCCGCATGGCGCTGGAAGGGAAGCTGAAAGTGGTCACCACCCTGCATGGCACCGACATCACGGTGGTGGGCAGCGACCCCAGCTATTTCCCCATGGTGAAGCTGGCCCTCCGCGAGAGCGATGCGGTGACAAGCGTCAGCCAGTATCTGAAGGACGAGACCATCCGCACCTTCGGGATGGGCGAACACATCGAGGTGATCCCGAACTTCGTGGAACCCCCCGCCGATGACCATCCGGAATGCCGCGCCTGGCTGGCGCCGGAACCCGCCGCGGTGCTGACCCACATCTCCAACTTTCGCCCGGTGAAGCGGGTCATGGACGTGGTGAAGGTCTTCGAGCTAGTGCGGCGGGAAATTCCGGCCCGCCTGGTGATGGTGGGCGACGGCCCCGACCGCGCCGAGGCTGAAAACTACTGCCGCGACCACGGCTTCGAGGCGGAGGTGCGCTTCACGGGCAAGCAGCTGGATATCGGCACCGTGCTGGCGTGCAGTGACCTCTTCCTGCTGCCCTCCGCCACCGAGAGCTTCGGCCTTGCGGCCTTGGAGGCTATGGCCCATCGCGTGCCGGTCATCGCCAGCCGCGTGGGCGGCATCCCAGAGGTCATCCGCCACGGTGTGGATGGATTCCTGGAACCGGTGGGCGATGTGGCCGCCATGGCCCAGGACGCGCTGCGCCTGCTCAAGGACAAGGACCTGCGCCGGACCTTCGGCGAGGCTGCGCGGATCAGGGCCCTCACCACCTTCGCGGAAGCGCCCATCGTCGATCTCTACGAGGCGCTTTACGAGCGGGTGCTCTCGACCCCGAAATCCAGCGTGGAAATCAGCGCCCATCCGCGATAAAATCCCAATTCCGGCTGGGTAGCTCAGGTGGTTAGAGCAGGAGTCTCATAATCTCCAGGTCGGCGGTTCGAGTCCGCCTCCAGTCACCATTCCCGCCTCCTCAATACTTCCTTGAGGAGGCGTTTTCAGTTGAGTCCCTGGGCATGGGCGGCCTCGACCCCTTCGGGGTTCTCGTCCCGCCTGACGCACGCTCACGCGTGCTCCCAATCGCGCTGCGCGCTCTCGGAGGCGGGAGCCCTCGCCTGACGCACGCTCACGCGTGCTCCCAATCGCGCTGCGCGCTCTTGGAGGCGGGTGAGTTGGGGTGGCTGGATGGGGTGGAAGTTGGAAACGGGGTATTTCAATTCGAGAGAAGTGGTCGTTCAATTTGATTGATGGGTCGCGTTTTTTTATTAAACAAATTGGTCTAACTAAAATATTTCAAATTATTTAAAAATTGGCCCGAAACATGCGTTAGGGCCAGTCGGTGAATAAACAGACAATGAAATCTAGCAGTTCCCCCCTTCAGCCCGCTGCCAGGGTGCCGCCTACGACCCGAGGGCAGGCAGGCCCTCGATCTGATGAATCGGTCTTGGCGCCCACGGCGGAAGCTCCTGACCTCAAAGCCCCGGATCGCCTCCGTTCAGACAAGGTGCTGGCCCGCCGGAGCAGCGATGATGCGGCGGGTACTCGCACCTGGGTGGAAACGCCCCCGGCCCCCGGCAAAGACTCCACGCTGGTCCTTTGTGTCGAAGATGATGCCGCCTCCCTGGCGCTGCTGGCCCACATCCTGAAAAAGCGGTTCTCCCAGGTGCTGATCGCGAAGAATGGGGCGGAGGGGCTGGAAGCCTTCAACCTTCATCGACCGCCCATTGTCATCACGGATATCCGCATGCCCGTCCTGAATGGCATCGACATGGCGCGGGCGATCAAGGCCGAGGCGCCCGGCACCCACATCATCGTCCTCACTTCGCATGACGAATCGGCGGCAATCCTCTCGGCTGTGGATGTGGGGGTGGTGGACTACGTCCTGAAGCCCATCGAAGCCAACCGGCTGGGCGCGGCCATCGATAAATGCTTCCGGGTGACTACCCTGGAGCGGGCGCTGCTGGTCTCAAAAGCCAGGATCGAAAGCGTGCTCGAAAGCATCGGTGACGCCTTCTTCGCCTTGGATTCAGACTGGCAGTTCACCTATCTCAACCAGCGGGCCGAAGCTCATTTCCGGGCCCCCCGTTCCGAGTTATTGGGAAGTTCCTTCCGTGGCCTTGCCACCCATCCATCAGAGGCCCACCAAGCCTACGAAGAAGCCATGCGGACCCAGCAGAAACGCTCCTTCGAACTGTTTGTGCCCAGCCTTGGGCGTTGGCACGACGTGAGCATCTTTCCGCTAGAGGGAGGCATCTCGGTCTACCTGCGGGATATCACCGAGAAAAAAAAGCATGAGGAGGAGATCCAGTCCCTGGCCTTTTACGACGCGCTGACGGGCCTTCCGAACCGGACGCTGCTGCAGGAACGCCTCCAACACACCATCCTGTGGTGCAAGCGCAGCGGCGAGCGCGGGGCGGTGCTCTTCCTCGATTTGGACCGGTTCAAGGCCATCAACGATTCCCTGGGCCACGAAGCCGGGGACCAGGTCCTGCGGGAAGTGGCCATGCGCCTCCGCACGTGCCTCCGGGATTGCGACACCGTGGCGCGCCTTGGAGGCGATGAGTTCGTCATCCTGCTGGAAGGGTTCGACCATCCCGACAACGTCCACTCTGTCACCCACCGCCTGCTGCTCTCCCTTGCGCAGGAAATACCCCTTCAAGGCCTCTCCCTCAGCATCACCTGCAGCATCGGCATCTGCATCATTCCCACGGACGGGGAGACGGTGGAGGAGCTCCTGAAGGCCTCCGACACGGCGATGTACCACGGCAAAGGCCACGGCAGGAATGCGTACTACTTCTACCGGCCAGAAATGAACCAGGAGACCCGGCAATTCCTCCAGCTGGAAAACGCGCTGAGGAAATCCGTCAAGAATCATGAGTTCCTCCTCTACTACCAGCCCCAATTCGACCTGCGGACCCGGGAGCTGCTCGGCTTCGAAGCCCTGGTCCGCTGGCATCACCCCGAAATGGGCGTGATCCATCCCGACGAATTCATCCCCCTCGCCGAAGAAACCGGCCTCATCCTTCTGCTCGGCGACTGGGTGCTGGAGACCGCCTGCCGCCAGACTCGCGCTTGGATTGATCTCCATCCCGCTCCGCTCCGCGTGGCTGTGAACCTCTCGGGACGCCAGTTCTGGCAGAGCGATCTGGTGGAATCCATCGCCCGGGGACTGGCCAAGGCGGGCCTTCCCCCGGAGTGCCTGGAACTGGAGATCACCGAAAGCATGGTGATGCGGGATGTGGATCAGGCCATCGACAAGATGCGCGAACTGACCGCCAAGGGAATCCGCCTGTCCATGGACGATTTTGGAACGGGATTCAGTTCCCTGGCGGCCCTCAAGCGCTTCCCGATCCATACCCTGAAGATCGATAAATCCTTTGTCAAGGAAGTCACCACCAATCCAAACGATGCGGCGATTTCCGCTTCCATCATCGCCCTGGCGCACACGATGAATCTCACGGTGATTGCGGAGGGGATCGAGACCCGGGACCAGTTGGATTTCCTTCTGGAAAAGGGCTGCGAAATCGGCCAGGGATATTTCTTCAGCAATCCCCTGCCAGCCTCGGAAGCCGAAATCCTGTTTCTGCAGCAGCCGGGATCGGTGGAGCCATGGTCCCAGGCGGCCCCCGAAATGCGTCGCAGGGCGTCGTCATGACGTTGAGGAATTTCTGGATTTTAATTAAAGCCGCCGGTTCATCCTGGGTCGATGATTACGCCCAGAGTATGGGGGCGGCCCTGGCCTACTACACGGCGTTCTCCATTGCGCCGCTCCTGCTGATCGTGATCTCCCTCGCGGGCCTCATCTTCGGCGTCGAAGCCGCGCGGGGCGAGATTGTCGGCCAGCTGCAAGGCCTCATGGGTCCCCAGGGAGCCAAGGCCGTCCAGGGTCTGTTGGAAAGCGTGAACAAGCCGGCGGAAAGTATCACCGCCACGCTGGTGGGTGTGTCTTTGTTGCTGGTCGGGGCGACCTCGGTGTTCGGCGAATTGCAGGATGCGCTGGATCGGATCTGGCGCGCGCCCAAACGGTACAAGGGCGGAATCTGGAGTCTGCTGCGGGCCCGCATGTTGTCCTTTGGCATGATCATGGGCATCGGCTTTTTATTGATGGTGTCGCTGGTGTTCAGCGCAGCCCTGGCCGCCTTGGGCAAGTTCTGGGGGCCGATTTTCGCCGATTGGCGGATCCTTGCGGACAGCTTCAATTTTCTGTTCAGCTTCGTGTTCGCCACGTGCATGTTCGCCCTGATCTACAAAATCATGCCCCGGGCGAGAGTCGACTGGTCGGACGTGTGGATCGGCTCCACTACGACCGCACTGCTCTTCACCATCGGCAAATTCCTGATCGGGCTCTACATCGGCAAGAGTGCGGTGACTTCAGGCTTTGGCGCGGCGGGTTCGCTGGTGGTCCTGCTGGTGTGGGTGTACTACTCCGCCCAAATCTTCCTGGTGGGCGCAGAATTCACGTGGGCCTATGCGCTGACCTTCGGATCGCGCAAGGAACAGCCAGTGCCGGCCGCGGCGCCGGCGGTGCCGAGCCAGGCGACCAAGGGCCAACCGGAAGCCCATATGCTCGAAGCAAAGCTGGCGGGGGTGGAGGATGCCCTCGCCCACGAGAATGAAAACGATCCGCAGGCTAAGCAGTAATACCAAGTTGCATTCAATAAAATGGCTCATCAGGAAGTCGTGTGGGTCCTTTAGCCTGACCTAAGCGCCTCGGAACTTGGAGGCGCATTTTATTGAGCGCGGGGTTGTTCATTGAGGCTACGGCCGTCGCCTGGCGAACCTTAGGCAGGCCTCCGCTGTGGATGTGTGTTTCAGTTCTGGTCGCTGTGGGGTTTGTCTTCGGTGGGGTTCTTCAGCCCGCGAGGAGGGCGGTAGCCCAGGCGGGGCGGGCGTGCTGAGGACCGAGGCGGAACCACTGGCTGCGCGCGTGGTCGAGGAAGGCGTTAG
>JANXPB010000222.1 GCA_025357545.1 Holophagaceae bacterium | reverse complement strand
CCCGCGCGGTCTCGGCGGACATCCGCCGGGGGCGGCTCCAACCGGGCGGGGTATTGCCAGGCTCACGCAGCCTGGCGCAGGAGCTGGGCGTCCACCGCAACACGGTGCTCGCGGCCTACCGGGAATTGGAAGCCGAGGGCTGGACCCGCTCCGAGTCCCGTTCCACCCGCGTGGCCCAGGACCTGCCCCCGGCGCTGGAACGCGCGCGGACCCCGCGAGGAGGCTTGGGTTTCGCGCTGGAGCTGCCGGAGGCGCCGTTGCCCTTCATGCCTTCTAGCGGGCGGGGTGTCCTGAATTTTGGGGGCGGCCTGCCGGACCTGCGCCTGGTGCCCACGGACCTGCTGGCGAGGGCCTACCGCCGGGCTCTGAATCAGCGCCACCTGCTGGACTATGGGGATTCCGGCGGCGATCAGCGCCTCCGCGTGGCCCTGGCCCAACTGCTGAGCGAAATGCGGGGTTTGGCCTGCGGCGCCGATCAACTGTTCATTTCGGGCGGAAGCCAGATGGGCTTGGATCTCGTCGCGCGCACGTTGGTCCGCCCCGGAGACCGGGTGGGGGTGGAGGACCCCGGCTATCCCCCTGCCTGGGCCTCGTTGCGGGGCGCTGGCGCCGAATTGGTGCCCCTGCCCGTGGACACGGGCGGTTTGAGCATCGAGGCTCTGGAAGCGGAGCTGGCCCGGAAACCATTGCGAGCGCTCTACCTCACGCCCCACCACCAGTTTCCCACCACCGTGACCATGAGCGCGCCGCGGCGGCAACGCTTGCTGGAGCTGGCACGGCGCCACCGCATGGCCATCCTCGAAGACGATTACGATTTCGAATTCCACTTCGAGGGCCGCCCCATGCTGCCTCTGGCCAGCGCCGACGCCGCCGGGGTGGTGGTCTACATTGGCACCCTGTCCAAGGTGTTGGCGCCGGGCCTGCGACTGGGCTTCGTGGCGGCGCCCCACGCGCTGATCGAGGCCCTGGCCGCCAAGCGCATGGCGGTGGACCGGCAGGGGGACCAGGTCCTCGAGCGGGCGGCGGCGGAACTCATGGAGGATGGCCTTTTGCAGCGGCACGCCCGTAAAATGCGCCGCGTCTACCAGGCCCGCCGTGATGTCTTGGTAGAGGCCTTGCGGAGCCAGCTCGGAGGGGCTGTGGCCTTCGAGCTGCCCCCGGGCGGCATGAGCCTCTGGCTGCGCGCCGCTCCGGGGCTGGATGTGGAGCTCTGGGCCCAAAGGGCCCTCGCACGTGGCGTCGTGCTCTACCCCGGCGGCCGCTTCGACTTCCGGCGCCGCTCCCTTCCCAACTTCCGCCTGGGCTTCACGAGCCTGAATGAAGCGGAACTTCGCGAAGCCGTCCAGCGCATGCGCGGGGCCCAGCCCCGGCAGGCCCGCCCGATGGCGGCCAAGCGCGCCGATTAAATCGAAGGCACCGGTTTTTCGCCGCGGTAGTCGTAGAAGCCGCGGCCATTCTTCTTGCCGTGCCAGCCGGCGTCCACGAGCTTCTTGAGCAAGGGGCAGGGGCGGTATTTGGGGTCGCCGAGGCCCTCGTGCAGCACGTTCAGGATGAACAGGCAGGTATCCAGGCCGATGAAATCCGCGAGGGTGAGCGGACCCATGGGGTGGTTCATGCCGAGCTTCATGATGCCGTCGATGCTTTCAACGCCCGCCACGCCTTCATGGAGAGCGAAGATGGCCTCGTTGATCATCGGCAGGAGCACCCGGTTGGAAATGAAGCCTGGGCTGTCGTTGCAGGCCAGGGGCGTCTTGCCGAGTTGCACGCTGAGGTCCATCACGGTCGTGAAGGTTTTGTCGGAAGTGGCCAGGCCGCGGATCACTTCGATGAGCTGCATCACCGGCACGGGATTCATGAAGTGCATCCCGATGAAGGCTTCAGGCCGTTGGGTGATGGCGGCCAGCTTGGTGATGGAGATGGAGCTGGTATTGCTCGCCAGGATCACCCCGGGTTTGCACACGCGGTCCAGGGTTGCGAAGAGCTGCTGCTTGATCTCCCATTTCTCGGTGGCCGCTTCCACGACGAAATCCGCGTCCTTGAAATCCTCCAGGTCCGTGGTGGTGCGGATGCGGCCCAGCGCCGCGGCCTTCTCTTCGGCGGTCATTTTCCCCTTGTCCACGCCCCGCTGGAGGTTCTTGCCGATGGTGGCGAGGCCCTTGGCGGCGAAGTCGGCGGAGATGTCCTGCATCAGGACGTTGAAGCCGCTCTGGGCGAAGACATGGGCGATGCCATTGCCCATCTGCCCCGCGCCGATCACACCGATGGATTGAATGGCCATGAATGCCTCCGAACCTTCAAGGATAGCGAAGGGGCTGCGGAATTCGATGGCCGATCCACCACTGTGACAAGAGGCACATGGCCGCCCGGCCCGTCATTCCTCCAACCGCTCCAGCAGCTCCGGCAACTCAGAAAGGCTGTTGATCTCCAGATAGCTGTGTGTGTTCCGGCTCATGCCTTCCACGCGGTCGTGGGACCACTGCAAATCGTAGGGCACGTGGACAGCCCGGCCGCCGATGGCAAGCACCGGCTCGATGTCGGATTTCAGGGAATTCCCGACCATCATGAAATGCCCGGGCCCGATGCCGTGGCGCTTGAGGATGGCCGCATAAGTGGGCGCATCCTTTTCGGACACCACCTCGACCTTGGCGAACAGCGCGCCCAACCCCGAGCGGGCGAGCTTGGTCTCCTGGTCGAAGAGATCGCCCTTGGTGATGACCATCAGTTCGTATTGGTGAGAAAGGCTTTCGAGGGTCGCCGCCACGCCCGGCATCAGCTCGATGGGACGGTCCAGCATCTCCTTGCCCAGCTCGATAATTTTTTGAATCTCCGCGCCCGCGATGCGTCCATCCGTAAGCTGGATGGCGGTCTCCACCATGGACAGCATGAAGCCCTTCACCCCGTAGCCGAAATGGCGCAGGTTGCGCATCTCCGTGTCGTGGAGCTGCGCGTCGATCCAGGCATCCTCCCGGTGGGGCCGCAACAGAGCGCGGAAGCGCTCCTGAGTCTCCTCGAAGAGGTTCTGGTGGTGCCAGAGCGTGTCATCGGCATCGAAGGCGATGGTGCGGAGGGAGCGCATGGTGGGTGCGGGCACGGGAATCCTGCGGTTTGAATCATAATGGCAGCATGGCGTCCAGCTCCCGATCCTCCGTGGCCCTCCTCCTGCTCCGCCTTTCCGTGGGGTTGGCGGCCTCCTTCAGCGCCTGGCCCCATCTGCATGGCTATGGGTTGAGCAGCGTGAATATGCACACGGGGTTGAACCTGCTGGTGTGGCTGCTGCAATTCGTGTGCGGCGGAATGATGGTGCTTGGCCTGCTCATGCCCTGGAGTTGCATTCCGCTGCTCATCATGGCTCTGGTCCCCTTGCGCTGGCCGCCGAACCCCGTGCCGGTGCTGGCCCTGCTTGCGCTTGGGGCCTCGATGATCGGCGGGGCCGGGAAATGGGCACTGTCAAAATCCTGATCGAACCCCAGCTGCCACCGGGGGTATGGACCAGCCCGGAGGCACGGGATCTACCGGGTTGGAATGAACCGGATGCGCATATTCCTGGCGCTGTGTTTTCCGGGCCTCCCGGGGGCCCGGCCTATTTGTCCGAGAACAGATTGGGAATCCGGTAGGACCCGGTGAGGGTCAGGTAGATGCTGCTGGAGTGCAGGAAGCCATTGGCACCGGTGCTGGACAGGGCCAAGAAATTCGCCGCGCCCTCGAAGGCGAAGCTGCGGCTGAAGGCATAGCCCAGGCCCAGGCGCAGGCCCGGGCGGGCACTCTGGCTGCGCTGTTCGTAGACGCCTGCCACTGATTGGATAGGAACACCCTGCACCGTGATGTAACTCGGTGGCACCACCTGGATGCGGCCCGCCACATTGTTGAGGCTCAGCCCCGCGCTTCCGTAGACCGTCTCGGCGCCCTTGCGGGAGAAAATGTGGATCCAGTCGGCGCCCAGTTGGAGGTTGGTGAAGGGCTCGTCGGCCGCGTAGCGAAGGGCGGTGCGGATGGCGCCACGGTGGGTCGGGAACACGAGGGCGCCTTCCAGGGCCAGCGGGAACTTGGTCACCAGTCCTGAGGCACCAGTGGTGTCGCGCTGGGCCTTCCAGTCGTGGTCCAGGCTCGCGACCAAGCCCGCATCCAGCTGGAAGGCCACCCCGCCAGGGCTACTTTGAGCACAGAGGGGCAGCGCGGGCAGTGCGGCCAATGGGAACAGCGCGACGATGGACATGAGGCGGAGTCGGTTCATAGCTGGTCCAATCCTTCGACGCCGATGGTCGGCAGCCAGGGCATGAGCTCGTACTGTGCCATGCCCAATTTGGTGAAGGGGTCGCCATCGCGGATGGCGTCCAGAGAATCGGGGGCGGATCCGTCCGGAACCCGCAGCAGCAGCGCGCCGCCGTGGCGGGGGTCCAAGGGGCCGGAGGCGAGCAGGAGGCCCTGCCGCTTCAGGTCCATCAAATAGGCGCGGTGGTCCTCCAGCACCGTGAGCACCGCTTCAAGCGGCCTGCGGTAGCGGATCAGGGCGAGGGCGTACATGCGGTCTCCATACCTCGGGCGGCTGAGCGGTGGCTTGGGCGTGAAGGCTCTAGTCTCGCGCAATCCGGCGCCGTCTGGACCTCAATCTTTGACGATACGGGTGCCCACGGTGGCCGGGTCTTCGTGTTTCAGGGCCTCCGCGGTGGTGATCAGCACCTCCAGGCCGCCCCCTTCAATGAAGGCCAGCGCGCTTTCGATCTTGGGGCCCATGGAGCCCGGCGGGAACTGTCCGGCCGCGAGATGGGCCCGGGCCTCGGTGGCGCTCAGGCGGTCCAGCCAGCGCTGCGCGGGCTTCCCGAACTCCACTGCCACCTTGGGCACCCCCGTGAGGATGATGTAGAGTTCGGCCCCCAACTGCGCGGCCAGCAGGGCGCTCAGCCGGTCCTTGTCGATGACGGCCTCGACGCCCACCAGGAAGCCCGAGGCATCGCGGATGACGGGAATGCCGCCGCCGCCGCCGGCGATGACGCAATGCCCCTGGTCCAGCAGCGCCCGGATGGCGGCGAGCTGGACGATCTCCATGGGTTTGGGCGAAGGCACCACCTTGCGCCAGCCCCGGCCGCTGTCCTCTTTCATCTTCCACTTCTTCTGGCGCATCAGTTCCAGGGCGCGGAACTCCGGATAGAAGGGACCGATGGGTTTGGTGGGGTTCTCGAAGCCAGGATCGGACTTGTCCACCACCACTTCCGTGAGGACCGTGGCCACCGGCGCGTCGAGCTTCTCGAAATGCAGGCGGTTGATGAGCATGCGCTCCAGCATATAGCCCATGGAACCCTGGGTCATGCCCACGGCGATGTCCAGGTTGTAGGGCGGGATCTGGTTCGAGGCGGATTCCTGCTGGATCAGGAGGTTGCCTACCTGAGGGCCGTTGCCATGGACGACGCAGAGCGAGTAGCCCTGGCCCACCACCCGCGCTAACATCTCTGCGCAATCCCGCGCATTCTCCAACTGCTCCTCCTGCAGGCCGCGCTCATCCTCCTTGAGCAGGGCATTTCCGCCGATGGCCAGCAGTGCGATTTTCCGGGACATGAAGGGCTTTCCAGACGAAACGACGAGTCTATCGGAATCCCGGTTTCGGGGCGCAATGGGATCGGCCAAGGGCGGCTAAAGCCTGGTCCAACCGGTGAGGCTACGCCCCTCGAAATCCAAGAATTTCCTTTCTGTCAGAGCGATCCACCGCCCTCCCGGAGCAAGTGACCTGCGGCACAGGGTCCGCCCGCTCATCCGTGGTTCCTGATTCCATCGGTTCCCGCTAAAATGAAGGTTTATCGCGGGTTTCCATGCATATCCAAGAACTGATCCTTCGCCTGCAGCGCTTCTGGGCCGATCGTGGCTGCCTCATCGGGCAGCCCTATGACATCGAGAAGGGCGCGGGCACCATGAACCCGTTGACCTTTTTCGGGGCCCTCGGGAAGAAGCCCTGGAACGTGGCCTACGTGGAGCCTTCGCGCCGCCCCGCCGACGGCCGCTACGGCGAGAATCCCTTTCGTGTCTACAAACACCTGCAGTTCCAGGTGATCCTGAAGCCCAGTCCCGCCAAGGTCCAGGACCTCTACATCGAGTCCCTGTCGGCCCTCGGCATCGACCTGGCCAAACACGACCTGCGCTTCGAGGAGGACAACTGGGAATCGCCCACCCTGGGCGCCTGGGGCGTGGGCTGGCAGGTGGTGCTGGACGGCATGGAGATCAGCCAGTTCACCTACTTCCAGCAAGTCGGCGGCCTGGACTGCCGCCCAGTCAGCGCCGAACTGACCTACGGCATTGAGCGCATCTGCATGTTCCTGGGCGGCTACGACAACATCTTCGACCTCACCTGGGGCGAGGTGAGGACTGACGACGGCATTTTTCCTGTGACCTACCGCCAGGTGCGCCAGCGGGAGGAATTCGAGCTGAGCGCCTACTCCTTCGAGCACGCGGATCTCAATTTGCACCGCACGCTCTTCGAGGCCTTCGAGAAGGAAGGCTGGCATCTCTTGAAGGATCTCGGCCACTTCCGCAGCGCCTACGAGCAGGCCCTCAAGATGAGCCACACATTCAACGTTCTGGACTCCCGCGGCGCAGTGAGCACCACCGAACGGCCCGGCGTGATCAAGCGGGTGCGGGATTTGGCGTCGGGGTGCGCTCGGGCCTACTTGGAACATGAAGAGCCTGAAACCGCGAATGCCGCGAAGAACGCGAATGAAAAGCCCAGCACGAAGGCCGAGGGGGCGAAATGAGCGAGACGCGCACCTTCCTGCTGGAACTGCATTGCGAAGAGATTCCAGCGCGGTTTTTGAAACCGCTAACGGAAGAATTCGCGCGGGCATTTGATGAATGGTCGTTTGCGCATAAATTGAGAAACGAAGCCAGCGTCGTTTTCAGCTTGTTCTCGCCAAGAAAGCTTGCGTGGCGGCTAATTCTGCCAGGTGAGGGCCTGTTCACATCCCAATCTGATCAGTCGGAAACCCAGGTCGGCCCTCCCCAAAAAATGTGTGTGGATGCAGATGGCCAGCCCACTCAAACAGGATTGAAGTTCGCCGAGAAATGGGGAGTTGATTTCTCATCGGTGCGCTTCGAGCAGCCTGCCGGGAAAAAGGAACCCTGCGCGGTGGTGACGATCACGAAGAAGGGGCGCCCCACCATCGAACTTCTGGCGGAGGCACTCCCGAAGCTCATCGAATCGCTGCATGTGCCCAAGGCCATGCGCTGGGGCAATTCCGACTTCGAATTTGTGCGGCCCATCCGCAACGTGCTCTGTCTGTTCGGGAATGAAGTCGTGGACCTTACCGTGGATGGCGTCAGCAGTTCCAACACCACCTGGGGGCACCGGCTGCACCACATGCAGCACCCTGAACCTATTCCGATCGGGTGCCCCGAAGACTACGAAGCTGCGCTGGCCAAGGCCGGCGTGGTGGTCTCCTTCGAGCAGCGCCGGCAGTGCATGGAAGCCCAGCTGCACGACTTGGCCAAGGCCGTAGAGGGCCGGGTGGTGATGGACGCTGAGCTGCTGGACACCTTGGCGGAGATCGTGGAATTCCCGATGATCGTGCGCGGAGAATTCCCCAAGAATTTCCTAGAGCTGCCCAAGGAGGTGCTCGTCACTTCGTTGAAGGAGCATCAGAAATCCTTCTGTGTGGAGGACGAGGCGGGCCAGTTGCTGGCCTATTTCCTTTCGGCCGCCAATCGCCCCATCGACCCGGGCAGCGCGGCGGAGAAATTGGTGGTCGCCGGCAACGAATGGGTGCTGAAAGCCCGGCTCTATGACGCGCGCTTCTTCTTTGCGGAAGACCGCAAGGCGAAGCTGGAGACCCGCCTCGACAAGCTCAAGAACCTCACGTTCCAGCGAGATCTCGGCTCCTACTTGGAGAAGACCGACCGCATCATGCAGATCGCCGAACAGTCGGCCCCCAAGGTTGGCCTGGATGCGGGCCATGCCAAGGAGGCGGCGCGGCTCTGCAAAGCCGACTTGCGCAGCCTGATGGTGGGCGAATTCCCTGAACTGCAGGGCATCATGGGCGGCGAGTACCTGCGGCGGGAAAGCGCGCCGAAGGTGGTGTGGCAGGCCGTGAAGGAGCACTACCGCCCGGTGGGCGCAGAGGATGGAATTCCGTTCACCCAGGAAGGTTGCCTGCTCTCACTCGCCGACAAGCTGGACACCGTGATGGGCTGCTTCGCCGTGGGCATCATCCCATCAGGCTCCAAGGATCCTTTAGCGCTACGCCGAGCGGGGCAGGGTGTGGTGCGCATCCTGTGGGAGCAGGGCTGGGCCCTCGACCTCATGGAACTGGTTCGGATCGCGCTCGGAGTGGTGGGACCGAAGGCGACCAAACCGGAGTTCGAAACGCTCACGGCCCTGGAATCTTTCTTCAAGGACCGCGTGAGCTACCAGCTGGAGCAGGTGGGCTACGCTGGCCCTGTGCGGCGTTCGTCGCTGCCCGTCGGGTGGAGCGACCTGGTGGGTCTCAAGGCCCGGTGCGAAGCCCTGGCCGCCTTCTCAGAAGATCCAAGGTTCGAATCTCTCGCCCAGAGCGCCAAGCGCATCGGGAACATCCTGAAGGATGAAAGCCCAGAGCCGGCTTTTGATCCCTCCGTGCTGCAGCAGGCCGAGGAGATCGCTCTGGCGACGCGCCTCACCTCCCTCGAGGCAGCTTCGGACCATGCTTCACGGCTGGCCGCCCTCGCGGACCTGGCCCAGCCCCTGGAAGCCTTCTTCACCGCGGTGTTGGTCAAGTGCGAAGACTCCGCCCTTCGAACCGCGAGGCTCTCGCTGCTCCATCGGCTGCGCCTGTCCTTTCTCCACATCGCTGATTTCAGCCTGTGGCAGTAGTTTTTTCCTTTATTAGATCAATACCTCAAGTCTTGCAATGAACTACTTCGGAACCAAGACACGAGGAAAGCCGCTTGGCGAGAGCCACTCTCCGCAACGCGGGTGCGTGCACTTATACAGTCCTTCTGCAAATCCAGATCCTCTCCCAAATACAGGAGTAACTCCGATGAGACTCTTTCTTCCCCTCCTGATGCTCCTACCTGTGGCTTTATCCGCCCTGGGCAAGCCCGAGTGGGACCCTGTCGCAGCCGATGTTTGGAGCATGAAGGACTCGGCCGGGAAAGGGGCGGTCATTCTGAAGGAAAGATTCCATATCGAGAACAGTTACATCGAGCGGAGCTACCGCTTGCGGATCTTCAGCGAGCAGGGCAAGTCTGTGGCGGAGTTGCCTGACCTTTCGGAGGAGACCTATGATCTGGTAGGACGCACGGTCTACCCAGACGGCAAGGTCGTCCCGTTCGATTCGCGGAAGGATCTCCAAACCAAGACGGCCCTGGCGACCAAGGATGGGGAGATCGCCAAGAAAGTGCTGGTGCCGCCGGGTTTGTCGGCGGACTGCCTGGTGGACATCCGATGGAAGGAAAAGCGCCACTACCTTGAAATGAATTATTTTGGATTGGGGCGGATGGATTCGTGGACCTGGACTTCTGGTTTCCCCACCCGGAAACTGGAAGTGGATGTATCAAAAGCGCTGGCTTGGAACTGGAACTTCCGCCCGGGCAATGCAGTGGGGAAGCCCATCAGCGCAGAGGTATCGGGTTCGAAGAACCTAACCCTAGAGGAGCTTGCACCAACTGAATCAATTCCCTTCTCGGTCGGGGTTGGGTTCAATGCGCCGCGACTTGATGTCTTCCCCGCTGTTTCAGAGATCGCACGCTCCTATGGCAAGGAGGACGCCGCTTTTTGGCAGGATGTGGTGACTAAAATCTATAAGCCATTCTTCGAGAACCGCCCATCCTCGGGTTCTTTCTATCGCTATTTTTCCGAGCAACTCCGCAAGGATTTGAAAGGGAGCCCCGCTAAACAGGCCGCTGAGATCCTTTCCCGCCTGAACGCCCAGGTGAAAAACCTCTCCGCATTGACCTACGGGGAGAAAGCGGCCATGAAGGGTGGCAAACCGAGTTGGGAGGTGGATTCCTATGACCTGGACAAGAGTGTGGTGCACAGCGCCACCGATGGGTGGGGAATGACTTTCCTTGCCTATTCAATGATGAAAGATGCTCAGCTCAAGCCCAAGATCGCCTTTGTGGCGGATCGGGATCGGCGGCGAGTGGTGGCGACCTCCAAGAACCCCAACCAGTTCACAGATGTGATGCTTGGGGTGGACGATCCCGGGAACGGCACTATGTGGATGGATCCCGCCATGCGCTTCGCCACACCGGGCCTGGTAAATCCTGACTATCAAGGCACTCTGGCTTTTGTGGTGGACACCTCCACCTGGACAGGCAAATTCGAAGGCATTGGACCCCAAGCAATAGGTTTCAACCAGGCCCGCTACACCTACCACCTGGACATCGCCGAAGACCAGGACTCCGTGAGGCTGGAGGTTGGGTTTTCAGGCTATCCCGAGTATGCGGAGCGATCCCGCTTCATGCGCCTGGAGCCAAAGGAACAGACGAAGACCCTGAAGGAGAGCCTGGAGCTGGTCTCCAAGTCCGTGTCCATCACCAAGGCCGAGGTGGCCAACGCCACCAATTCCCGCGAGGACCTTCGCTGGGAGGTCGCCGGCACCAGCGAGCGCGAGTCGGGACGCCGCATGGAAATCTACCCCTTTCCGCTCATGCAATGGCCCCTGTATGTGCCTAGTAAATGGCCGGAAGGGCGGCAGGAGTACATCGTGCTCCCCTACCCGAAAATCCACCTTGCCGTCAGCCACATCAAACTCCCCAAAGGCTACACCTGGCCTGGATGGGAAGCCTTGAACCGAGCCAACGAGTTCGGGCGGGTGGCATGGAAAGCGGAGAAGGTGACCGGGCCCGAAAGTGATGAGATCAAGGTGATTTTGCGAGTGGATGTGAACCAATCCCTTGCCCCCGCCACGTTGTACCCCAAGCTCAAAGAGTTCCTGTCCTGGGTGGAGGAGGCCTGCCGGCGGCAGTTGATTGTGGTGAAGGCTTCATGAGGCGCGCGGTCTGCTTGCTTGCCCTTGGCGCTTCGAACCTTTTTGCCGGATGGAAGATCTCCAAGCTGCCGGAATGGGCTCAGTCTTATGCCCTGGCGGCCACCACGGAAAAACCCCCAGAGGATGCTGAAGCCTGGGTGCTGCTGGAACGCACGGAATTCGCATACATGGGCAACGGGGAGATCCGACGGCGCCATTTCCGGCTTGTCCAGGTGCTCGGCGAGAAAGGCGTAGGCGAAGCGGTTTTCGCCCGGCATGGCCTGGGTGGAGACTCCGGCCGCATAAAGAAGCTCAAAGGGTGGAATCTGCGGCCGGATGACACCGTGACCAAGGTTGACCGCGATGACTTGGTGCTTTTCGACTCGGACGAAGGCAGCAAGGTTTCCACCACCACCGTTTCCGCAGCGGCCTTGGAAGGTGTCATGAAGGGCAGCCTCGTTGCCTTCGAGACCCAGGAAATGGAACGCCTGCCCATGGGAGCCGTGGCCTACGCCATGCCCATGGAATCCTACCCAGTGAGGCATTGGGAAGTAGAGTTCGCCAAGGATGGCGGATGGTTTTCCGGCGTGAAGGCGCCCAAGGAACTGCGGGTCGCCGGGTATCATTTCGCGCCTTGGATCCCTGCGCCCATATTCCAGGCCTATGTTCCCATCCGCTTGGAGAATATTCCAGCCATCCCCAGACATGAAGCGGCCCTGCCAAATGGGCACAACGTGCTGCCCCGGGTCGAAGTGGTATGCGTCGACGACGCGTATGGATTGCCTGACCTCAAGGACTGGGACGGCTTCGCGCGATGGTACATCGCGCAGTACCGGCTCAAGGCCAAGGCCGTAGCCATTCCAGGAGTCGCCGGAGCGGGAATGGATGCCCTGCGGTCCACCTCGGTCTGGATGAGCCGTGAGTTGACCTACAAGCAGGTGTACCTCACTCCTGAGCGAGGGTGGATCCCGGAAGAGAGCGGCGAAGTCATCCGAAAACGCTATGGAGACTGCAAGGACCTGAGTTCCTGCCTTGCGGGCGCGGCCGCGCAATTCGGGTTGAAGGCCTACCCTGCTCTGGCCCGCATCTCGGACGGCCGGATCGAGGAATCCGAAGGCCTCAACCCCTATCTCTTCAACCATGTGATCAGTGCGGTCCGGCTGGCGAAAAGCCTGGGCTTTGCGGCGGAGGTGGAGACGCCCATGGGTCGGTTTCTCCTGGTCGATCCCACCTCGCGCTTGACTCCATTCGGATGGCTTCCATCGGAGCATCGTGGCGGAAGGATCCTGATCTGCACCGAGGAAGGCGCCGTTTGGGTCCGAATTCCGGACACTGCCCTCGCGATTTCCACCATTACCGAGCAATTAGAAGCCGAGGTGGATGCCAATGGGCGGATGGTCGGCCTGCTCAAATTCAAGGAACTGGGAGACGCGTGGGGGCTGAGGTCTGCAGCCCTTCACGGCACGCGGAAGGAATTGGAGATCACCTTGCTCAATACCCTGGATCTCCCTAGCACCGCGAAGACCTCGCTGGTATTCGCGAGCGACCCGCTTGATCTTAATAAGCCTTTCGAAGTGCACCTATCCCTGGATGTGCCGGAGTTGTTGCATCGTGAAGGCCAGGACATGGTGCTCCGGAATATCTGCCTGCCGCGTGCCCCGGAACCCATCCAGAAACTTGGCTCTCCGCGTCAATTTCCGGTCCATTTGGGCCCTTCAAGTCCCTGGACCCTCGAGGCGATCCTTACCTTTGCAAGTCCCCTTGCCCCGGTGTCGCCTGAACAAGCGCTGGAGTCGGCCTTTCGTAAGACCACGTGGAAGGCCCGCCGCGAGGGCAACAAGGTCTACATGACTTTCCACCAGGAGCGCCCCGAAGTGGATTTTCCCTTTAGCCAGCGCGAGGAGGGTGTCAAGCAGCAGCGGAAGGACCGCAGCGCCATCAAGCGTTTTGTGGATGACGCACTGAGCCTGAAGCCGGTGGTCTGATTCAATTATTGGAGCCTCCATGCACCACGAACGCATCGCCATCCTGGATTACGGCAGCCAGTACACGCGGCTCATCACGCGGCGGCTGCGGGAATTGGGCGCATTCGGATTGGTATATCCGCCGAGCGCCACGGCGAAGGAACTCGCGGGGGCCGATTTGCGGGGAGTGATCTTGAGCGGTGGGCCGAATTCCGTGCTGGAAGATGGAGCGCCGGGTCTGGACCCGGCCATCTTGAACCTCGGCGTTCCAGTGCTGGGCATCTGCTATGGGCAGCAGCTCCTGGCCCGGGATGCAGGCGGCGAACTGCACCGGTCCGCCCATCGTGAATACGGGAAGGCGACCCTCAGCTGCGAAGGCACCAGCAGCGTCCTGTTTGCTGGAATGGCGGGTGAACAAGTGGTCTGGATGAGCCATGGCGACCATGTGGAGAAGGCGCCGGAGGGCTACATCGTCACCGCGGCTACGACCACCGTGCCCGTGGCGGCCATGGAAAGCCGGTCCCTGCGTCGCTATGGCATCCAGTTCCATCCGGAAGTCACTCACAGCGCGAACGGCAGCGCCCTGCTACTGAATTTCCTGGAGCATTGCGGCATGGCGCTGGACTGGAACGCGGGCCACTTCATCGAGGAGAAGATCGCGCTGATCCGCGCTCAGGTGGGTTCGGGCCGGGTGGTGCTGGGGCTCAGCGGCGGCGTGGATTCGTCGGTGGCCGCCCTGCTGCTGCACAAGGCCATCGGCCAGCAACTCACCTGCGTGTTCGTGGACCACGGGCTGATGCGCAAGGACGAGTTGAAGCAGGTCCAGGCCTACTTCGCGCCCTTCGACCTGAAGGTGGTATGGGTGGACGCCGGCGAGGAATTCCTGGATAAGCTGGCCGGTGTCACCGACCCCGAAACCAAGCGCAAGATCATCGGCTCGACCTTCATCGATGTGTTCGACCGGGAAGCGAAAAGGATCGATGCGGATTTCCTGGGGCAGGGCACCACCTACCCTGATGTGATCGAGAGCAGCGGAATTGGCGGCGCGGTTTTGGTGAAGAGCCACCACAACGTGGGCGGCTTGCCCGAACGCATGCAGCTGAAACTGGTGGAGCCCCTCCGGGAATTGTTCAAGGACGAAGTCCGCAAGGCCGGGCAGGCGCTTGGCTTGCCCGAAGACATGAACCAGCGCCATCCTTTCCCGGGCCCGGGTCTGGCCGTGCGCCTGCCGGGCGCCATCACCCGGGAGCGTGTTCGCATCCTGCAGAATGCCGATGCGATTTTCCTGGATGAATTGAAAGCCAGCGGCTGGTATGCGAAGACCAGTCAGGCTTTCGCGGTGCTATTGCCGGTGCAGACCGTGGGGATCATGGGCGACGAGCGCACCTTCGAATTCATGTGCGCCCTGCGCGCCGTCACCAGCGAAGACTTCATGACCGCCGACTGGGCGCGCCTGCCGCATGATCTGCTGGACCGCATCGCCCAGCGCATCGTGCGGGAAGTGAAGGGCATCAACCGCGTGGTGTTCGACATCACCTCCAAACCACCGGCGACCATTGAGTACGAATAAGTAACCCCTATTGACGGGAATGAACGCGAATCCAGCGTCGTGAAATCCATTGGCGCCCATTCGTGTCATCAGCGGTTCCAACCTTTGATTGAGATCCCATGGCCCGACGCATCGAACCCACCAAGAAATCCATCCCCGACATCCTCGCGGACCTGCGGGCCGGCTACCGCGAGGCGGCCATCATCGGGCCCTCGGCGGCGTTGAAATTCCTGGAGCGCACCCAGGACTCCCAACACTCGCTACCGAATGCCGTGAAGTGCTTTCTCTTCGACCTGCTGGCGGAGACACGGGCGCAATTGGGGGATTGGGAGGGTTGCAATGTGGCAGTGAAGGGAGCCCTGGCAAACCTCGCGGCGGCGGAGCTGGAACTGGGCGCTGAACTAAAAAAATCCCTGCCTGGCATGAGCCTGTTCGAGCGGGGCATCGCCGCTCGGTCGGAACTGGGTGATTTCGAAGGGGCGCTCCAGCTCTGCGACGAAGCCACGTCACGCGGCCTGGGCGCCCACTTCGAGGCCAAGCGCGATAGCCTTTCCTGGGCAAGATGAGCCCAGTCCCATATTTCCATTGGGAACCTACCTAAGCCCTGGCGGCACCGTGACGTAAGCATGATGATTGCGGAGCCGGAGATTTTGGGATGGAGTCGGAAATGGTCAATGTTCAGGTGCCAGCCGATCACCGCATCCTTGCGCGCCTAGAGGCCTTGGCCTTGCTGCAGGCGGACGCCCTGCCGGGCCTGCCCTACGATACGGAGGACGCCATGAAGCAGGCCCTGGAACGGGGCCTTGAGCAGATGATCCGCGAATTGTTGGTGCGCACCACCCGCGAGAACTGAGTGCTCAGGTACGGGCGATCCCACGTTTCTGCACCCCAAGGGCCAACTCAGGCGCCCAGCGTCAGCGCCAGGCCTTCCAAGATCAGGCCCGAGGCCGGGGGCCGCTCATCCAGGCAGTGGCGGAGCAGGGCGGCGGCCACCTGTTCCGCCGGGATCGGTGCGAAACGCACCAGGCCAACGGTGTTCGGAAAGAGGCGGCTCAGCATGCCCAGGGGTTTCCCAAAAAAAGCGATGCCCAGGCGAAGTTCCTTCCGCTCACCCAGCAGGAACGAAGGCCGGGTGATGACTTGGGGTAGCCCAGCGACCCGCAGGCCCACTTCCATTTCGTGTTTCGTACGGAGGTTAAGGTTGGAGGGTCGGTCGGCGCCCACGGAGGACACCACGCCGACCACGGGGCTGCCCGCAACTTTCATGGTGGTGCCCTGGGCGCACAGGAGCAGGTCGCAGGGCACCTCGGCCCCCAACTTGACGTAAGCCGGCGGGTCGGCGAAATCGAAAACCACCTCCCGAAGATTCGAGGCTGTGAAGGACAATCGCCCCGGGCTCCGCACCAGCGCCGAAACCGCCACATCAGACCGCAAAGCCAGTTGCCACAGGAGGCACGACCCGATCAGGCCAGAACCGCCTGTGACGATGACCTGCCGCGCGGAGGGCCGCTTATCTTTCCAGCTCCTTCTTGCGAGTTTCCACCACGCGCTCGGCTTCCTTGCCGATGAGTTCCTGTAAGTGGTGGAAGGACCAGGTGAAGGTGCCGACGCCCATGGTGAGGGAGCGCAATTCCACGATGACGTCGTTCATCTCAGCCTGGGGCATGTAGGCGCTCACCACATCCCAGCCCTCCCAGCCTTCGCGCCCGAGGAAGCCCAGGATCTGACCGGCGCGGCGGGTGGTGACCAGGCGCTGGGCCTTGGCGGTGAATTCGTTGGGCACCGCGATGTGCAGTTCCAGGATGGGTTCCAGCAGCACGGGGTCGCACTTGGGCACCCCTTCGGCGAGGGCCACACGCGCGGCCTGCTGGAAAGCCGCATCGGAGCTGTCGACGGTGTGGTAGCTGCCGTCATAGAGGTTCACGGCGAAATCCACCATGTTGAAGCCGAGGGGGCCGCGCTTCAGGAACTCCAGGGAGCCTTTCTCGACGGAGCTGAAGAATTGGCGTGGCACCACGCCCCCGACGATGGTTTCGCTGAATTCAAAGCCCGTGCCGCGGGGCAACGGCTTGATGTCGATGTGCACGTCGCCGAAGGCCCCGTGGCCGCCGGACTGGTGCTTGAAGCGACCGTGCTGCTTGACGGCTTTGCGGATGGTCTCCTTGTAGGGCACCATCGGCACCTCGGAACTCACGTCCACGTTGAAGCGGCCTTTCAGCTTGGAAAGGGCCACCTTGAGGTGGATCTCGCCCTGGCCCCAGAGCAGCTGTTCCTTGGTCTCCTGGTTCTGCTCCAGGGTGAGGGAGGCATCCTCCTCGGTGAGCTTGTGCAGGGCGCCACTGAGCTTTACCTCATCACCGGCTTTCATCGTCCTGATGGAGATGCAGGTGAGGGGCTGCAGCGCGGGGGGCCAGGCCAGCTCCACGGCGCCGGTGGGCGCCAGCCCCATGCCGGTGTGGGCCTTCTCAAGCTTGCCCAGGGCGACGATTTCACCTTCCACGGCTTTGCTGATCTTGCTGTTGGCGGCGCCCTGGGTGCGGAACATGCCGCTGACGGCCATGCCGTTGAGGGCCATGCCGTCCACGAGATCGCCGCGCCAGGCACGGACGAAGCTGAGTTTGCCCACATGCTGGGCATGCACGGTCTTGAACACCTGCGCGAGCGGAGCTTTTTTCGGGATGTTGAGGCGATCCGCCGTGAGGGAGGGCTCCGGGGCTTCGTGGCGCAGGGCCTTGAGCAGGCGGATGATGCCCAGGTCGCGTTCGGCGCTGCCGAAGAAGACCGGCACGATGAGGTCCGCCTGGAGGTCCTTCTTCAGGTCACCGTAGATTTCCTCGAGAGGCGGAACCGAATCCTCCAGCAGCTCCTCCATCAGGTGGTCATCATGGTCCGCCAGAGCTTCCAGGAGATGCTGCCGCTGCTCGTGCTCCTCGGGCAGCAGGCTCTCGGGCAGCTTCATGAGATCCGAGTCCTTGCCCGGCACGTATTTGTAGGCGCGCTCGCTCACCAGGTCCACGTAACCGGTGATGACGTCGTCTTCGCGGATGGGGATTTCCCGCAGCACCAGGGGGCGGCTGCTGACCGATTGCAGGGCCTGCATGACCTCGGCCATCTTCACGAGGTGGGTGTCCACCTTGTTGATGAAGACGATGTGGGGAATCGCGTGGTCGTCCAGGAATTTGAGGATGGTCGAGACGGTCAGGGCCCGGTAGGGGTCCGGCTCGCAGACCACCACGGCCACGTCCGCCACCATCAGGGCATTCAGGGTCTCCTGGGTGAATTCCACGGAGCCGGGGCAGTCTAGGAAGGTCCAGGTCTCGCCCAGGTAGGAGCAGTTGGCGACGCTGGCCTCTACGCTCATCTGGCGGCCTCGGGCCTCGGGCGAGGGATCGCCGACGGTGTTGCCGTCCTTGACCGAGCCCTTCTTGGCTATGGCGCCCACCGCGTGCAGCAGGCTCTCCATGAGCGAGGTCTTGCCCGAGAGGTATGGTCCAACAAGGGCCGCGACCCGCGGCGCCGACACGGTCTTGCCTGTCATCTGGGACTCCTTGGTGACTCTGAGATCGCCACAAGTTTCTCCCAAGGATCACGGAAGGCAATGAAAAATGGATCACATGTTGAAGGAGGCCATTAGCGGTAGGCTGGTGCGGATACTCGAGTCCGGGAGGCGCCCATGTCCGCTACCAGCCTGACCGATTACCGCACCCTGGGCCGTTCAGGCTTACGCGTCAGCCCCCTTTGCCTGGGCACCATGACCTTTGGCCAGGACTGGGGCTGGGGCGCCGACGCGGCCACCTGTGCAGCGATGCTCGACCGCTACCTGGGCGCGGGGGGCAATTTCCTGGATACCGCGAACATCTACACCAAGGGCCACTCCGAAGCCATCATCGGGGACTATTTCAAGCAGCGCGGCGGCCGGGACCGCGTGGTGCTGGCCACCAAATTCGGCGGCAACCTCCACAGCGGGGATCCCAATGCCGGCGGGGCTTCCCGCAAGAGCATCGCCTGCAACCTGGACGAGAGCCTGCGCCGGCTGAAGACCGATTTCATCGACCTTTACTGGCTGCACTTCACGGATCCCCACACCCCCATCGCCGAGACCCTGCGGGCCCTGGACGACGCCGTGCGCGCGGGCAAGGTGCGCTACCTAGGCGTGTCGGACACCCCGGCCTGGAAGGTGGTCCAGGGGCAATGCGAGGCCAGCTTCCGCAGCTGGACGCCCTTTGTGGCCTTGCAGATCGAGTACTCGCTGATGGAGCGCAGCGTCGAGGGCGACCTAATGCCCATGGCCCTGGAGCTGGGCCTGGGCGTGACGCCGTGGTCGCCGCTCAAGGGCGGCCTGCTGTCGGGCAAGTACGGGCGCCACCGGCACCCGGAGGGCGAGGGCCGCCACAAGCCGGATTCGAAATACCTCATCGAACGCACCTACCTGATCCTGGATGCCCTGGACGCGGTGGCCAAGGAGCAGGGGCAGGGCGCCGCGGCCGTGGCGCTGGCCTGGTGCCGGGCCAAGCCGGGCATCGCCAGCCCCATCCTCGGAGCGCGCACGCTGGAACAGCTGGATTCCAACTTGAAGGCGCTGGCCCTGGAACTGACCGCTGAGCAGTTGGAATGCCTGGACCGGGCCAGTGAACCCGCGCCGGTCTTCCCTCACAGCTTCCTGGCGAACACCCGCCACGTCATGCAGGGCGGAACAACCATAAATGGTGTGGGCTCGGAAATCTGGCCCCTGGCGCCGAAGGGCGAGCGGGAACGGTGGTGACCTTGCCCGGCGGTGTCTGGTTTCAGCCGCAATCGAACGTCATCCCGATATGGCTGGCTATTCCTCGCCAGCCGGGGGCACGGAAGCCGGGGTGGTTTCGGCAATGGGCGCGGCCCGCAGGCGCCAATCCGCCCCGTCCTTTTCGAAGTGCTTGCCCGTGAGGTCCATGGGCCGATCTTCCACTGGCGCCAGGTGGCGGCGCTCCAGATCTTCCGGCTTGATGCGGAGCCGGTACACGCCCGTGGGGAAGTTCTGCAGTTCGTAGTAGCCATCGTAGGCGGACCGGGTGCTGGCGACGACCTTCCCGGCGGCGTCCACCAGTTCGACGGTGACGCCCGCGCAGGGCTTGGAGCCGCCGTTGGCCCCGGGTTGGTAGACGGTGCCATTCACGTCCGCGGTCTGGATGACCGGCAGGTCGAAACGGGTGGTGTGGCCCGCGCGCGGCACGAAGGAGAAGCCGTCGCCGCCTGCCTGCATCAGGGGATCCGGCAGTGTCGAAGGGTTGAGCAGCACTTTCGCGCGCATGTCCGGCAGGATGGTGTGCTGATAGAGCACACCATTGGCGTCGGAGAGTTCGGGCCAGGTGACGCCGTTCACGAAGGATCCGGCGCCGGCGATGGGCGGCTCGCCCGGGTCCCGGCGCCCATTCCCGTTTTCATCCAGGAAGGTTTCGGCCGACAGGGCTCCATAGGGGGCCACGCTCAGGGCGCTGGAGTGCCACCGGCTCGAACGCGGGTCCCTGGAGACGCCCACGCGGACGGTGAAGCCCGCGGTCCAGCCCGCACGGTTGGACCAGCTGCCGTCGAAGCTCAGGCCCACCTGCCCCACGGATTTGGAAGCCGAGCCCAGAATCCGGTTCTCCCGGGAATCCATGCTGTGGGACATCCCCACCTGCACCGCCCAGGGGCGGAACAGATAGGCGTCGAAATAGGCCGACACGCTCTGCAAATGCCGGGTGGGGCTGACGGAGTAGGTGGCTTCGCTGCGCAGGGCGAAGGGCCCGAAGAAGCGGCTGACCAGGAAGTTGCCGTAGCTGCTGGCATTGCTGCCGGTGGGCGTGTCCGTGCGCTGGTAGCTGAACTGGTTCATCACGAACCAGCCCCCGAAGGCGGTGCCGATGCGAGGGCTGAGCGTGGCCACGCTGCCGTCCGCCACTAGCCCATCGCGGCGGAGGTCCAAGCCCAGCGTCAGCCAGGGGCGGGCCAGACTGGGGGCCACGCCGGTGAGGTCCAGTTCGGTGCGGTTGCGGATCAGGCCGAAGTTGGGAAGGAAGATGTCGCTCACGAACTCGTTCTGGAGCTCTGCGTGCTTGAAAGTCAGGGAGAGGCTGTCGCCCAGCCGGGTTCCGAAGGCGAACTCTTCAGCGTTGCCGCCTTCGGCCGCATGGGTCACCGTGCCCTGGAAGCTCAGCGCATTCCAGCGCCCCTGGACCCCGCCGGAGCCATAGTGGCGCACTTCCTTGTCGGTCATGTGCAGGCTGGACCCCGCAGCGAACACGGACACCGAGTCGGTCAATCCGTACTGGCCCAGGAGGAAGCCCCGGCCGCCGAAGCCGCCATGCAGCTCTTCGGCCTGGAGGCGATACCTGAAGCCCCCCGCTGGAACCACGGGCGTGCTGTTGTCCAGGTGCTGGACCTCTTCCCGCCGCTGCCCTTCCGGCCCGTAGAAGACCAGGCGGAAATCGTTCCACCCGTGGATGAGGGAGATGTCGCGGAATTCGTACAGGCCGTCGCCCCGGCTTCCCTGGAACCCGATCAGGGCGCCGTTCTGGAAGACTTCCACCTGCCACCCCGGCGGGAGGTTGCCCCGCAGGGTCTGCTTGTCGCCGAAGAGGTTGCTGTTTAGCGGGAAATTGGTGACGAACAGCCCGGTGCCGCTGGCGGCGCCACTGATGGTGGCGAGACCCGGATCGAACACTTCCCCGAATTCGAATTCGGTGGCGTTGAGGGGGCCCAGCAGTCCACCTTCAGGATTCCGGCGGCCCGCGGTGGCCAGGAAGTTCCGGTTCCCCAGGCTGTCGAGGTTCGCGAACACGCTCGCGCTGAGCTTCAGGAAATCTCCCGAGAGATAGGTGCTGCTCTGGAACACCTCCTTGCGCGGGGTTCCCGAGGCGGAGTCCGGCGGGTTGGAGGACACCCTCAAGGTCGCGTCCACCATCGGCGCTTCAAGCCATTCATAGGGATCCGGCAAGGCGGCGTAGCGGTGGGTGTCGACGCGCAGGCCGCTGAAGGCATTGCCTTTGGCCCGGGCCATTTGCAGCATCACCGGCAGCGGCTCCCGGGGGATCACCGTTACGCGGGCATTCAGTTTGTCCACTTCGATCTTCAGGGGCAGCCATTCCGCGAGGAGCCGCGAATCCACGTAGATATCATCGGAGTGCAGCTCCACCTGGGCCCGGTTGAAAGGGGACACGACCCCCACCACCTTCACAGTGTTGGAACCGGCATCCAGGCTGAAGGTCCGCTTTTCCGAAATGAAGAATCCACTGGCGCGGCCGGTGAGGGGATCGGTGGTGATGGCGAGGCCCAGCAGGCGGCACAACTCGCCCAAGGGAACCAGGACACCGTCTTTGGTGGGGAAGCCCGGGAAGGTTTCGCTCAAGGTGCGGCCTTGCAGGCGCACTTCAAAGAGCAGCAGTTCTTCCTCGGAGCGTTCGGTGTAGCCGCCAGGAGGGCCCGGATGAAGGGCGCCAGCGGCCGGAGCTGGGCTGGCGGCCGCGGCCGCTCCGGGCTTGGCCCTTGGCGCCGCGCCTGCACTTGGGCCAGTGCCGCTGCCGGAGCCTGCGCCCACCAAGCTGAGCGTGACAAAACCAGTGAGGGGCCAGAAGCCGCGGGAGAGGCGCCCGCCCCGGAAGGTCATGGAATCTCTAAGTGAGCTTCAGCGTCGGGCAGCATCTTGCCCTCGGTCTGGAAGCTCAGGCGAAGGATTCCCCCCTTGAGCGCTACGCCCTGGGGGACCTGGAGCGCCATCTTCACGTGGCGCGCCGGGAGCGGGGGATAGACCGCGACGCCCACCATCTCGCTCAGCGTGATGGCCTTTCCAGACTTCGGCTCGAAGGTGGCTTTGAGCGTGCCGTAGGTGGAAGCATTGCCCTCCCGCGTGAGGTGGAAAGCCAGGAAGTCTTGGTCGCCTTCATGGGCAAGGCGCAGGTCCGCCAGCCCGGTTTTCACCGTGAGTTCGCCTTGGCGGACGATGATCGGGATGCCCAGATTCATGATGGCCACCAGGCGGATGGAGAGGCCCTTGGCCTTTTCCTTCGCAGGAGCGCTGGTGCCCGCCAGGTCCGGTGGCACCGCCTGAAAGATCATGTGGACCCGGTACTCGCCATCGGGCAGATCCTCGGGCTTGCGTACCATCACGCGCAGCACCTGGGTTTGGCCAGGCTCGAGCGTCACCTGATGGGGGGCGAAGCGCACCAGCTCCGTCGGATCGATTCCCACGGCGGGCGCCGTGGCTGTCTCGATGCCGCCATCGGCGTTCATTTCCATGCGGGCCAGCTTGATGCGGTAGGTGCCCGCCGCACCGCCGCGGTTGCTCAAGATGAGCTCGATGGACCGGGTCTTGTTGTCCATGATCACTCGGGCCGGCGATACGAGCAGATCGCCCGCTCCGGCTTGCGCCAGCAGGCAAGGGGCCATCAAGGCCGAGAGGAGAAGGGCGGGGAGGATTCGCATGGGTCCATAGTGAGGCAAGGGGCGCCCTGGAGCGCCCCTTGTCTCACATGAGGCTCTTCGCCGGTTAGTTGTAGAGGACCGTGACCGAGAAGTTGGCGGAGTAGTCGCCATCGGTTACGCCGGCGGGGATGCTGGCCGTGCCGCCCACCGTGAAGGTGTCGCTGCCGACGGCGCTAAGGGTGCCCGTGGCCTTCGAAGTCGTGAAGGAGACCGGGATGGGGGTGGCGGGGGCGGGGCCGGCCATGCTGACGCCCGGAATCGCATTGATGGCGTAGGTGGCGTTCTTGGTGCCGCCGACCGTGAAGGCGCCCGCCGCGGTGGTGTTGAAGGTGGCCAGGATGTCCGCGCCCGCGGTGGAGAGGACGTTCGCAGGGGTCAGGGTCATGGAGCTGGCGGCGACGCCGGTCACCACCACGCCGCCGAAATCAAGGTCGGCTGTGTTGGTCAGGGTGATGGCCTTGCGAACTTTGAGCTTCGCGGCGGCGGCGCTATTGGTGACGGTGTTGGTACCGGTGACGATGCCTGCAAAGGCAGTGGTAGCGGCCAGGACAGCGGCCACGAGGGTGAGGGTACGCTTCATGTGAACTCCTTCGGGACTCGGGCGGAATGCCGGCAAGGACAAGTGTAGAGGCTGCCCACTCGATTAGGCAATGTTTCCCTATGAAATATTTTATTAAATTTTTAGTATGTGGTAAAAATATCTGAAAAACATCAAACATGTTAAGAAAAAACAATGATTAAATTATGTTAAGATTGCGATAATTTTGTAAATAAAAATTACCATGCCGCTAAAAAACTATCAGGCCTCAATGCTTGGGCGCCTTCATCCCACAGCAGAGAAAGTTATGGGAAGGCTGAAGCCCAAAGCTCACCCAATCTTCAAGGGTAGGCCACGGTCACGTTGAGGGTGCCTACATAATCCCCGTCGGCCTGGTTGGCGGCGACCGCCACCACACCGCCCACTGCGAAATTGGCCACGCCCGCAGCGCTCAGGGTCGTAGGGCTAGCCACGCTGGAACTGATCGTGAGGATCATGGTGCCGGCCGGTCCGGTGAGGGTGGCGGTGCCTGCCCCAAAGGAGATGGTAATGGCGTGGCTGGGCTGGCCGGTCACGGCGAACTGGGCAGGCGTGCCCGAGGCCGAAGCGAACACGATGCCGCCCGTCTTGGTCTGGACGCCGGTGCCGGGGTTGATGGTGATGGTTCCGGCGGAGACCCCCGGCACCACGATGCCCATGTCCAGGTCCGCATTGTTGGTCAGCGCCAGGGGCGCGATGAGCCGGATGTGGATGAGGACATTCACCGTATTCGAGTTGCCGTTTTGATCCTGGATGAAGATCGGCAGGGTGCCGTTGTAGTCCCCGGCCGCCAGCCCTCCGGCCACCGACAGCGTTCCGGCCAGATGAAAGGTCACGGTGCCGCTGTTCGGGAAGGTGAACTGGTTGGTGCCGGGGTTTTCAGAATTGATGGGGCCGGGACTGGACGAGAAGGTGCCACCCCCGCCGCTTCGGTTCATGGTGAAATTGGCGCCCGTGGTGGTGAAGATGGTGAAGGTGTTGTTCTTCTTCCCCGTCGCGACGATGGCCGCCGAGCTGGTGGCTAGGCCATTGGTGGGGAAGAGGTTCGAAGTGCCGGTGACGGCGCCCGTGGCGGCGTCGGTGGTGATGGTGCCGCCGCCGGCCCCCACCACGACTTCACCGAATTCCAAGGTGGTAGGCGCTCCCAGGGCAGGCACCTGGGCCCGCAGAGAGGCACTGACACCCACGGCGCCCAGGACCAACAGGCCAAGCCGCAGCCGGAGCCGAAAAGCTGCCCATCCAGAATTCTTCACTTCAGTCCGCTGGCTATGTATCGAATGCACCCTGCCTCCAACGAGGGGAAGTATGGACGCAGAAAGCGCTCCGCGCACCCCAACATGGAACGCGGCCTGCCGGGGTATTGATTTTTAACCATTGATTTCACGGTGGATTCAGGATCGGAGAGGGATCTTCTCCAAGGCGTGGAAGACGGCCTGGGCCCCAAGGCCCACCTTTGGGGATGTTGACCCCGACCCCCCAGCTGATGACATGGGCCGGGCCTGCGTGCTGCAATCCATTTGGGCCTCGCATGGACCCGGAGGTGTCGTGAGCACGGATCAGTTGGACCTGGCCCGAAGGGGTGGATGGTCGCTCGCCTTAGCGGCGGCCTTGCTGTGGACTGGCTGTGCCCGGTCGCCGGGGCTCTTACCGCAGCACCTCCCGGGCGCCCAGGCACCGACCAAAGTCATCATCCTCCGCCATGCGGAACGGCTTTCGGACGACAAGGACACGCCCCTTTCCGAGGCGGGCCAGGCCCGTGCCCGGGCCTTGGTGCCGTGGCTCAAGTCCCTGAAACCCGACGTGGTGATCGTCTCGGAACTCCAGCGCACGCGCCAAACCGTGGCGCCCTTCCTGGAGGCCACCCATTCCACGGCCCTGGTGCGCAGCAACGGCAAGTGCGCCGACTTGGCGGCGGAGATCCTGAAGAACTGGCGGGGCAGGACCGTGCTGATGGCCTGGCACCGCGGCCCGAACGTGGACCTGGCTAAGGCTCTGGGGGCGCCCGAGCCCTTTCCCCAGTGGGGGCACGACACCTACGACCGTTATTGGGTCATCACAATTCCCGAGCAGGGTGCCGTGACCCTGCTGGAGCGGGTCCAGCCTTTCGAATCCCCAGGGCGCTGAGGGCCACGCGCTCTGGGGACCAGGACGGGGGGTAGGGTCTGGTACCCCGAACTCTTTTCTCGCGGGAATTTCTGCAAATAAACTTGGGGGCGGAAAAGATGTGAAATTGATCACAAACAAGCTGTGTAACGAAGAATTGACTGGCAGGAAGTGCCTTGTTTTTCGGTTTTACCCTTGACTCGGAGGCTTTATGGTCTTACTAATCTAAGCCCTTTCACCATTTTCCGGGTTAATACCAAAAGCATGCTGTCTTCCCCCCCTAGGCTCCAGGTATGGCTGAGAACGCTCGGCTTGGCTGTGCTTTGCGGGCTGGGGAGCCTCCTTCAGGCCCAGGTGATCACCCCCCAGGCCAACCCGAATTTCGGCAAGGTGCTGGAGAACGCCACCACCGGCACCGTGGTGCTAAGCCCCCTGGGCACCCCCACAGCTACCGGGGGGACCACCCTTTTCGGGGGGGCTGTTTCGGCCATGGCCTTCACCGTGTCGGGCACCAACGGAAATCTGTTCACGATCCAGAATTTCCCCGGCAGCCTCAGCCTCTCGGGGCCCGGCGGCAACGTCTCTGTGGATACCTGGGTTACGGATCTGGGCGGAGGCGGCATGTCCGGTGTCTTCGGCCCGGCCCCCACCACCGTCCATGCCGGGGCCACCTTGCGGTTGCCGGGTTCGCCCATCGCGGGCAACTACACCGGCACCGTCACCCTGCTGCTCCATAACGACACCGCCAACACCACTTCCGTGGGGGCGGTCTTCACGGTGTCCGTGAACGTGGGCAACGCCCTTACCGCCATCCTCATCAACGACCTGGATTTCGGTTCCTTCGTGGTACAGGGCGCCGGCACCGTGCAGGTGAGGCCCAACAACACCCGCAGCACCTCCGCCAACCTCACGGCCATCCCCCAGGCCGGCTTCCAGCCCGGCACCGTGCTGCTCTCGGGCACCCCCGGCGCGGGCTTCTCCGTGACCCTGCCGGTGGGGGCCGTGACCCTCACCGGGCCCGGTTCCATCAGCATGGACACCTTCCAGAGCAGCACCACCCCGAGCCTGGCCTTGAACGGTGCCGGCAACAGCATTCTGCGGGTAGGAGCCACGGTGCATGTCAGCGCCGGCCAGCCCCAGGGGCTATATACGGGCTCCTTCAACGTGACCATCACCTACAACTGAACCTCCGCCCCTGAACCCTTGAGGAGCCGCCATGTCCCCCCGCGAACAGACCTTCGAACGCCCCCCGCCGGCCCTCACCGCCCACGCCGCCGCGGATCTCCCGCGACCGGCCCTCCCTCCCCATTTCCTTCAGGAGCTTCCATGAAACACCTCATTCGCCTTGCCCTTGTGGTGGGCGCGTCCCTGCTGGCCATGCCCGCCATGGCCCAGGCAAATGTCGCGACTATCGGCACCTCAATCACGGTCATTTCCCCCATCACCTGGACGGGCATCTCCGCGATTAATTTCGGCACTATTTCATCCCCCACCGCGGGTGCGACCATTACCCTCCCCAGCAACTCGCTTACCCGCACTGTTGCACCTGCAGGGTCGGCAATGCTCGTCTCCGGTGGGGCGGTAGCCGCCAATGGTGCGGCCACTCTCCACTCTGAGGGCGGTTTCCTAGTGAATCTGACGCTAGGTGCGATCACTCAGCCTGGATCAGGTTTGCTCCTGAGCAACATCACTATTACCGGTGGATCCTTTGCCGCGAATTTGACGCTGGGATCGGGCACCAACACCACCCCCGGTGGCAGTGGATCTCAGCCAACACCTTTCGCATTCGGCGGTGACATGTTCGTTCCTGCCGCCGCTGCGCCGGGTACCTACGGCCTCGGTACCTTCGATGTCGTAGCCGTCTACAACTGATTGTGGGACACCCCTGGGGCCCGGTTCTTGCCGGGCTCCAGGGGTGTGTTTGAATTTTGACCTATTGCCTTTTCGGGATGAATGACTTGTTTTGGTCGATTCTTTTCACGCTCACACTTGCGGCCCACCTTGGGCCGCAACCCCAGGCTGGCCAGGCAACGGTAAAGAGTCCCTCCGCCGCATCCGGAGCCAATACCAATCTGATGATTTCTGTGCGTCGGGTGGTGCTGCAGGGGGCCAAGCGCAACGCGGAAGTCTACCTCATGAACAACAGTTCCGAGCGCTGCACCTACCGGGTAAAGGTCGGCTACAAGGACATGAGGGAGGACGGGAGTTTCCTCGAGCGGGAGGAGCCCAGGGAAGGTGAAGTGCCCTGGCAGAACCTGATCCGCTTTTCCCCGCGGCAGGTGAGCCTCGGCCCCGGGGAATCCCAGGTGGTGCGCCTCTCCGTGCGCAAACCCGCGGACCTGCCTCCCGGGGAATTCCGCTACTACCTGACCCTTCAGGTGTTGCCGCCCACGCCGGAAGCGGCTCCACCGGCCCAGAAGGATGGCATCGAAATCAAGGTGCAGGCCGTGTACGGAGTGGCCATCCCGGTCATCTACCGCAACGGCAACCTGCACGGCACCGCGGGCCTGGCGGACCTCAGCTTCGAGGCCCCCAAGGCGGGACAGAATCCGGTTCTCGCCTTCAAGCTCACCCGCAGCGGCGATGCCTCCATTTATGGGCACCTGCTGGCCACCTTCACCCCCCGCAATGGCGGCGAGCCCGAGGAGGTGGGCATGGTGAAGGGCATCGCGGTGTACACCGGCATGGCTCAGCGCACCATGCGGCTGGAGCTGAACAGCTACCTGGGCCAGCCCTGGAAGGCCGGGAAACTGCACCTCACCTTCACGCCCGACGGCGCGCGCACCCCCGAGGTCCAAGCGGACCTGGAATTGCCCTGACGCCATGCGGAATTCGAACTCCCACCGCCCCCTCCGCTCCTTGACCTGGATGCTGGCGGCGGTATCGGTGGCGGGCCTGGCCGCAACCCCACTGGAACCGGCCGGAGGGGCGCCGGCCAAGACCCTGCGCGTCAGCGGCCGGGATGCCGGCGGGGCCGCCGGCTCCGCCGCCGGAGTGGCCGGAGCGGCCGCCGGGCCCGCGGCAGTGGTGCCCACGCTGCCTGCCTTTGCCATCGTGTCCCGCCCCGACACGGAACTGCTGCTCTTTGAGCTGCGTCTCAACGGCCGGGTGCTCAGCGAAAGC
>JANXPB010000197.1 GCA_025357545.1 Holophagaceae bacterium | reverse complement strand
CGATGGCGTTCGCGTCATTGTGCTGCCTGGCCAGCGCGGCGTGCTCGGGGGAAGTCACCAGCGCGCAACGGACTCCTGTGTGGCGATTCGCCGCGATGCTGATGCCGATACCGGAACCGCAGACCAACACGAGGCGTTCCCACTCATGAAGTTTTTCCGCGGCGCGATGCGCGAAGTCAGGGTAATCCACCGAAGCGAGACCATCCGTCCCGTAGTCCAGGGCCTCATGCCCATGGGCCAAGGCCCAGCCCTTGAGCCGTTCTTTAAGGTCAAAGCCCGCGTGGTCCGATGCGAATCCAATTTTCATTCCAGGCTCCTGACGTGCAGCACAATGCTCCAGATTAAGCCCGAAGGACGCCGCACAGGAGGTACGGCGTGAAGCCCATCCTCCAGTATCGTCCCGCGGACCGGGGCTTCCTCATCTGCCTACCTAGTGAGGCCAGCCCAGCGGATTGGCAGCGCACCCTCCGCGCCCTCCCTGGAAACCTTCAGGGAAAGGAGCGGTTGACGCCCGCCAAGGCCCAGCTTTTCCTGCCGGACTCTTCGATCATGGAACTGCATGCGGTGCCTTTGCGTTGGCAGCGGGCTTACCCCTGGCTATCTTCCCTGCCGCCGGATCCCGAGTTGCTGGGCGGGAGCCTCGCCTTTTGGGTGACGGCCTTGCGTCTGCTTCAATCCCACGTCATCCGCGGCGCCATCCTGCCGACTTTGGACACGGATTCCCAGCCCTGGCGGGCCCATTGGGGTACCAGCTTCACGAGCCCTTCGGACCGGGATGCCTTCGAAGAACTGGCCCGCGCCATTCCACCTTCGGCCCTGGCTTTTCCCGAAGGCGACGAATGGATCTTCACCAAGGGTCTTCAGCTGGGTTTGTTGGAACCCTTTGAAGTAGACGACGATCTGGCCATGCCGCCCCGGGGCGAGGACGTGCTGCGGGCTTTCCTTGAAGACGGCGCTGATTTCCTGGTGCGCTTTGTGGCGGGCACCCTACGCCCCGGTGAGGATCCCCGCCTGGGCCTGATCCATCGCCTTCGAGGCCACAAGCGGGATCGCCTGCCTTGGGACGACCGGCTCATGGTGGCGCTCTCCCATCCCATGAACGAATTCCCCACCACGGGGGTCACCGAGCGCACCATCGGTGAACAGCTTTCCCAATGGGGCGAGAGCGCGCAAACCCAGTGGATCCGCCCTAGCCTGCGGTTGGAAGCCCCGCCGGTTCCGAAGCAGGAATCCATCCAGGAAGCTGATCGCCTTTCCGAAGAGGGCTGGATCCTGAAGGTCGGCCTGGAAACCTCCGATGGGCACGCCCTGAGCGCGGATCGCCTGTGGGATGCAGCGCTTTCCGCAGAGCCCGAAGTGCTTCAGGCGCGCCAGGTGTTGCTGCGCGGATTGGCCCGCGCGGTGCCCTTCTTCCCGCCGCTTCAGGGCGCTTTGGCCAGCAAGCGTCCGGCGGATCTGAAGCTCGTGCCTACGGAGGCCTGGCTCTTTTTGACGAAGGGCGCCAAGCAGCTAAAAGAAGCTGGATTCCTGGTGCATATTCCCGAGGCTCTGGCAGAATTCGGCGGCGCGCGGCGCCTGCGCGCGAAGGTGCGGCTCGGTGCACGTGATATGGCCGAAACCGGGTCTGGGGCCGCGAATGAGCCGCCTGGACTAGATACTTCCGTGAGCGCCGATTGGTCCCTGATGCTCGGCAACGATGCCCTCAGCATCGAGGATTTCGCGCAGATGGCGAGCCTCAAACATCCCTTGGTGGCCTGGAAGGGCAAGTGGGTGGCGCTGGATCCCGAGACCCTCAAGCAGATCACCACGGTCATCCAAGCTAGCCGTGGCACGGGTTTCGAGCGCATGACCCGGGGCGAAGCCTTGGCCGCTGCCCTTACGGGCACGGCCCATATCCCGGGCATCAGCGAAGCCATCGAAGTGGAAGTGGCGGGAGATTTCGGCGCGGCGCTGAACGAGTTAAAAGTGCTGCCGGACCGCCCCATCACCCAACCCGCCGCCTTCCATGGCGAGCTGCGGCCCTATCAGGTGCGCGGCCTGGCCTGGCTCGAAGGCCTTACCCGACTGGGCCTTGGGGGCATCCTGGCGGATGACATGGGCCTGGGCAAGACCATCCAGATGATCGCGCTGCTGCTGCATCGCCAGCACACGAGCCCTAAGGCGGGGCTGCCCACGCTGCTGGTTTGCCCCACCTCCCTGCTGGGTAACTGGGAGCGGGAGCTGGCGCGCTTTGGCCCCACGCTGCCGGTCTTCGTGCACCACGGCAACAATCGCGATGAATTGCCGAGGGTCTTCAAACCTCACACGGTGGTGCTCACAACCTACGGCGTCGCTAGGCGCGAAGAGGAAGTCTTCGCGCCGCGCACCTGGGGCATCGTGGTGGTGGATGAGGCCCAGGCCATCAAGAACGCGGGCAGCGCGCAGGCCAAGGCCATCCGCAAACTTCGCGGCCACTGTCGCCTGGCCCTCACGGGCACGCCCATCGAAAACCGCCTGACGGAACTGTGGTCCATCCTCGCCTTCACCTTGCCTGGTTATCTCGGCAGTGAATCGAATTTCAAGGAGCAGTTCGCGACGCCCATCGAAAAATACCGCGATCCCGATGCCGCCGCGAACTTGCGGGCCCGCATCGCGCCCTTCATCCTGCGCCGCCTCAAGACCGATCGCAGCATCATCCAGGATCTGCCGGACAAGCAGGAGATGAAGGTCTACACGCAGCTCACGAAGGAACAGGCCCTGCTTTACCAGGCCCGCGTGGAGCAGATGGAGCAGGATTTGGATTCCGCCAAGAACGGCATCGAGCGCCGCGGCCGCATCCTCGCCTTGCTCACGCACCTGAAGCAGATCTGCAATCACCCTTCGCAATTCCTCAAGGCTCAAGGGCCCTACAAGGCTCGCAGCGGCAAGCTGGACCGCCTCACTGAAATGCTTGAAGAAGTCATCGAAAGCGGCGATCGGGCCATCGTCTTCACCCAGTTCAAAGAGATGGGCGATCGATTGCAAATCCACTTGCAAGACGTCCTGGGATTCGAACCTCCTTTCCTGCACGGGGGCACCAGCCGCCATGAGCGGGATGAACTGGTGCGCGCCTTCCAAGAGGATCCCAAGGCTCCGCCGGTCTTCCTGCTTTCGCTCAAGGCCGGAGGCGTGGGCTTGAACCTTACCGCCGCGACGCACGTTTTCCATTTTGATCGCTGGTGGAATCCGGCGGTGGAGGACCAGGCCACAGACCGCACCTACCGCATCGGCCAGACCCGCAATGTCCAGGTCCACAAGCTCGTCACCATGGGCACTCTGGAAGAGAAGATCGACGCGATGTTGGAGAGCAAGCGCGACCTCGCGGACCGGGTGGTGGGCAGCGGCGAGGGCTGGCTCACGGAGCTGGATGACGAGGCCCTGCGACGCTTGGTGAGCCTGGATCCCGACGTGGAAATCATGGAGGGCGAGGGCAACGGAAATGGCAATGGAAATGGCAACGGAAATGGGAATGGCCATGGGCCCAACGCCAAGGATCTGGTGCGCAAGATGACTTCGGAATTGGTCGTCGAGCCTGACCACGAAGCGGTGCTTGAGCAAGACGAGGCGCCCCTGGAAGATCATCAGGATTCGGATGAAGTCATCGTTCTGGCCGCCCACCCTTCGACGACAGCTTCGACCCCGGTGTCGACACCCAAGCCCCGGAAACCCCGCGCAGCAAGCTCCCCACGCTCCCCTCGCATACCCCACAAACGCAGTGGGGTGATCTCATGATGAACAGCGCCAATCGCTTTGGGACCACCTGGTGGGGCAAGCTCTGGATCAAGGGCCTCGAACTGCTGGGGGATGACTACGAGAACCGTCTTCCCCGGGGTTTGAAGTATGCGGATGAAGGCGCGGTGTCGCACTTCACGGTGAGCCCGGGTCTCATCGAAGCCCGTGTCCATGGTCGCAAAACCTACACCGTCACGCTGGGGCTCCCCGCCCTCACACAAACCCAATGGGAGCGGGCCTTTCAGCGCCTGAGCCAGGAGAGCCGATTTGTGGCCTCCCTGTTAGCGGGCGAGATGCCTCAAGGGCTGGACGAAACCTTCCGCGAATCCGGCGCGAGCCTTTATCCGCGGGTGCCCAAGGAATTGCAGACCCACTGCGATTGCCCGGACTGGGCGAACCCTTGCAAGCACGTGGCCGCCGTTTGCTACGTCATGGCCGAGGCCCTGGACCGGGATCCCTGGCTGCTCTTCGACCTGCGGGGGAAGACCCGCGCCGATGTGCTGGAAGCGCTGCAATCCCTGGTGGACCAAGGGGCTCCCGAAGCGCCCAAGAAACGGGGTCGCCCGAAGAAAGAAGCCTCTGTTCCCGAGCTTCTCAAACACAGCGAAGCTTCTATGGATCCATGGCGACGCTTGGCGCCCGAGGCCTACGATGCCCTTCGCGCCGAACTGCCCCACGTCGCCATCCCCCGCTCCATCCCGCCGGATCCGGATGTCTTTTCGCAATTGGGGCCGCTTCCCCACGCCCGCATCGAAGCCAGCCTCTGCCTCGCGGCGCTGCTCCACCGCACCGCCCAATGGACCCAACGCCAAATTGAAGAAGGCACCGAGCTGGAGGACCCGACCCACGAAGACGCGGTGGCTTCCCCTTTCGACAGCCCCTCCCCCCTAATGGTCCCGCAGCCCCCCAGGCCTTGGCGCGCGAAGAAGCGGCGGCGGAAGGGATAGGATTGTTTCATGGAGACCCCAATGCAAACCATCGCGACGCCTTCAGCCCCATCCGCCATCGGCCCTTACAGCCAGGGGAAGATCTCCGGTGGATTTCTGTTCAGCGCGGGCCAGATTCCCCTCATTCCCGAAAGCATGGAGATGGTGACGGGTTCCATCGAGGATCAGACTCGGCGGGCCTTGCAGAACCTCGACGCTATCCTGGCCGCGGCGGGGACAACCTGGGAGCGGGTGGTGAAGACCACGGTTTTTCTGACGGACCTCGGCGATTTCACGGCCTTCAACACCGTCTATGGCGAGCACCTCGGCGACGCCAAACCCGCTCGCAGCACCGTGCAGGTGGCGGCTCTGCCCAAGGGGGCCAAGGTCGAGATCGAGCTCATCGCAGAAGTCTGAGAGAGCTCCCTCGTACCTCACCCCTCGTACCTCACTCCTCCTCCGTCTCTCCCACGGATTCATCGACGTTTTTCCAGCGGACGTGTGCCTGGAAGGTCGGGTCTTCGAGGTGTTTCAGGAAAGCCACCATGCGCGGACCCCAGGCGGAAGCAGCCACGGTGCCTTCGGGAACGTGGGGCAACAAATCGCTGGGGGCCTCCTCTAGGCATAGCTGGGTGAGGATCAGGCTCTGCTGGTAGTTTTCGCCGACGGGCATGAGATTGGCCGATAGAGTGTCCAAAGCCTCCGCCAAGGCCTCTTCCTGGACGCCGTCCACCAGCGGCTCCAAGATTTCAACGACCTGATGGCGGGCTAGAACCAGCTTGAGGTGCAGCCGCTGGAGTTCTTTGGGCTTGGCTCCCTGAGCCAAGGCATGGGCGGCATCCTCTAAGTGGGGATGGAGTTTTTTGAAGAGAAGGGATAGCGCGGTTTCCGAGGGGCCCATGATGAAAGCCTATCCTGCAAGCAGGATGCTGCGAGAATCCGCCCATGAATATTCCCGTACTCGATGAATCGAAATTGACATTGATCATTGATCTTGACGATGGGCGGGTGGGGCTGTTGGAAGAGATGACCGCGCTTTTCAAGGAGGAGGCCCCTCGCAGGGTGGAAGCCATCCGCGGGGCCATCGAATTGAACAAAGCATCGGTGGCCATGGAGGCGGCTCATGCCCTAAAGGGCGCATCGGGCCTGATGGGCGCGGAAAGGGTGTTTTCTCTCGCTCGAGAGATTGAAAAGGAGGCGAAGGGGAATCGGCTGCCCTCCCTTGATGTCTTGAGGGCTTTGAATGTGGCGGTGGCCGAGGCCGAGCAGGCCCTCGATAATTTCCTCTCTCAATTCAAGGCGTAGGCTAAAGTCTTGGGTATTAATCCGTAATCCACGAGGTTTCGATGCTGGACATCCAGGTTGTTCCCGGGCGGACCACCATTCTCACGGTTGATGACCAGCCGATCGTTAGGCTAGGTCTCAGCCGCATTTTGGAGAGCAAGGGGTTTCGATGCCTCCAGGCCGAAAGCTACGACCAGGCCGTGGTGCTTTTGGAGCGGTCGGCGGTGGACCTCGTGCTTTGCGACGTGCATATGCCCGGGCGGAGTGGCCTTGAACTGGTGGAGGCCATGGCTGGCCGGATTCCTCAAATGGCTTTTGTGATGGTGAGTTCGGCGGATGATACAGACCTGGCTATGGAGTGCCTGGAGAAGGGCGCTTACAGCTACGTGCTGAAACCCTTCAAACCAAGAGAAATCCTAATTCAGGTGGAAAGCGCGCTCCGCCGTCGCCTTCTGGAATTGGACTACCAGGACCGGGAAAGGGTGCTGGCCGAGAAAGTGAAAGAGCAGACCGCCGAAATCCGGGAATCTCGCGATGAAATCTCATTCCGGCTTTTGGCGGCGTCGGAGCAACGGGATACGGAAACCGGCTCGCACATTCGCCGAATTGGCCTCTATGCGGCTGAAATTGGCCGCCTATTAGGTTGGGATGAGGAGAAGGTGGACTGCATCCGGGCCGCCGCGCCCATGCATGACATCGGCAAGATCGGCGTGCCGGATCGCATCCTCCAGAAACCGGGACAGTTGGACGCGGACGAGTGGGTTCTCATGAAGGAGCACACCACCATCGGAGCCAAGATCCTCCAGCACTCCCAGGTGCCTTTCATTCGGATGGGCGCCAAGATCGCGATCTGCCACCACGAAAAGTGGGACGGGACAGGGTATCCGAGGGGCCTCAGGTCTCTGCAGATTCCTTTGGAGGCCCGCATCACTACCTTGGTGGACATCTACGATGCCCTAAGCCAACGGCGCTGCTACAAGGAGGCCTGGCCCGAGGAACAAGTGGTAGCCTTCCTCGAGGCTCATCGCGGCAGCCATCTGGATCCCGAGCTGACCGATCTATTCTTGGGGAACTTGCGGATATTCCGGGAGATCCGAGAAAGTCACCCCGATGAACAGATGTCCCCCCTGGATGGGGATTTTCTGCACCCTCTAATGAA
Organism: Holophagaceae bacterium; assembly: GCA_025357545.1. GTDB lineage: Bacteria > Acidobacteriota > Holophagae > Holophagales > Holophagaceae > JANXPB01. The sequence continues at coordinate 7,588 of JANXPB010000197.1, read as the reverse complement.
CGACCCGGAAGCGATGAGTTAACAATCACGAAGGGGAATTGCTGGCCCTGGACTGCTTGTAAAATTTATTTCAGCGTGGGGTATTGCCTATTCAGAGGGAAGATTCTCCCGCTCATCAATCTGGCAAGAATTCTGCTTCTATTTTATGGGATTCCTTCAATTCCGACATGGGCTTATAGAAGGGGAGGCAGTTCTGTTACAGCTTCATATCAATTTTTTTTGAAACTTTTCTTTTGACGTACCCCCCATTCAGTCCCTATGTTCAATCCTACTTGTCATCTCATTTCGGGCGCGCCCTTCATGCGCTCTTTCTTCCTAGAGGTCACCATGCGTGCCTTCCGTCTACTAGTCGCCTCCTTCTCGGCTCTCTTCCTCGCGCTCCTCACGGCGTGCGGCGGCAGCAGCAGCAGCACCCCGACCTCTGCGGTGGCTGCACCGGTGATCACGAGCTTCACGACGGATAAGGGGACCGTGACAGCGGGGCAGACCGCCCAGTTGACACCGGTGTTCTCCGGAGGAACGGGGGTTGTCAGCAATAGCGTGGGTTCGGTCCAGAGCAACGTCGCTGTGACGGTGGCTCCGACGGCCACCACTACTTATGTGTTGACCGTGACCAACTCCGCGGGCGCCTCGGACAGCAAGGGTGTCGTGGTGTCGGTGATCGCCGCGCCGACCATCCTTTCCTTCACGGCCAGTCCCGCCAGCATCACCGCGGGGCAGAGCTCGGTGCTTACGCCCAACTTCACGGGCGGCACCGGCGCCATCAATCAAACCATCGGCGCCGTCACCAATGGCGTGCCGGTGGTCGTCACCCCGGCCATCACCACGACCTATGTACTGACGGTTACCAATTCCACTGGCGCCACCACCACGGCAGGCGCGCTCGTCATGGTAGTGGGCTCCCCGACTATCACCAGCTTCACGGCCACTCCTGCGCAGATCACCGCCGGGCAGACCAGCGTCCTTTTGGGTACTTTCACGGGTGGCACTGGCGTCGTGACGCCGACGGTGGGCGTGGTCTCGAGTGGATCGGCTGTCGCGGTGGCTCCTGTTGTCACCACGACCTACACCCTAACGGTCACGAATTCGGCGGGTGCAGTTGCCATGCAGACCGCCATCGTCAACGTGGTGTCGGGACCCTTCAACATTAGCCTTTCCGCGAACCCGACCCTCATTACCGTGGGCGATAGTTCCGCCCTTATTCCCACTTTCAGTGGCGGCGCGGGAACCATCAACCAGGGCGTGGGATCGGTCGCGAGCGGCGTCCCCTTCGCGGTGTTCCCCGTCGTGACGACCACCTACACCCTGACCGTGGACAACGGCGCCGGTGTCACCGATCAGCGTGGCGTGATCGTCACAGTCGTGGCCAAGCCCGTCATCATCAGCTTCGGCAGTAGCCCTACCACTATCACCCAGGGTGCCTCCACGACCTTGAACGCGATCTACAGCGGCGGGACTGGCGTTGTAAGCCAGGGAGTTGGCCCCATCGCCAGCGGCTCGGCCATCTCGGTCGCGCCCTCGGGTACCACGACCTACACCTTGACCGTCACTAACGCGGCAGGCTACAGCGTCTTCAAGACCCTCACCATCATCGTCCTTCCTCCGGCCGGCGCCAACAGCTTCACGGCCAACCCCCCGGTCATCACCCTGGGTGGTTGCAGCAATCTGTTGGCCGTCTTCGCGAACGGAAGCGGCAGCATTGACCAGGGCATCGGCCAGGTTACCAGCGGCGTTCCGCGCACGGTGTGCCCCATCGTCACGACCACCTACACCCTTACCGTCGTCAATGGGGCGGGGGGTTCCAGCAGTCTTAGCGCCACCGTCACCGTAGTGACAGCTCCGATTTGCTCCATGGTCTTCAACGCGAATCCTCCGGGCGTGGGGCTGAATATTCCTGAAGGCGGTTCGGGCAACTTGGTGCCGACCTTCCCCACGGGTTCCGGCGTCATCAGTGGCGTGGGCACCGTGCTGAGCGGGACGCCCTACCCGGTCAACCCGGTGGTGAACACCACCTATACCCTGACGGTCACCAATGCCGCGGGCGCGGTCTGCACCAGTTCACTCACTGTCACCATCATCCCGAATCCGCGCATCACCGGCTTCTCGGCCAACCCCCCGACCATCACGGCGGGTTCATTCTCTAACCTCATCGGCATTTTCACCGGCGCGGGTCCACTGGCCACGGATGCCATCATCCGGGACCAGGTCCCCACCACCCTCTTCACCGGCGTCCAGTCCGGTACGGTCAATTCCGTGAACCCGGCCGTCACCACCACCTACACCCTCGTGGTGAAAAACCTCCTGGGAGTCACGGCGAACGCTTCTATCACCGTCGTGGTCATCCCTGCCCCCAGCATCACGGTCTTCAGACAGTGCACCGCTGCGGGCGTAGCCGCCGTCGGAGTTCCCATCACTATCGGCGACACGGCCTACCTACACGGCACCTTCATCAATGGCACCGGCCAGGTTGACCACGGTGTTGGCAATTTCCTGAGCGGCCTCGCGGCTCCCACAGCCGTGAACCCCACCCAGTCCACCACCTACACCCTGACGGTCACCAACTCCGCCGGGGCAACCGCCCTTGCTAACGCCACCATCGTGGTGTTGACCGGCCCCAACGCCAGCGCCATTGTCGCCAAACCCGACGTGGTCACGAACCTAGGCGTGAATTCCAGTGAAAAGACTTACATCACCTCCTACTTCACGGTAGGAACGGGTGGCACCGCCCAAGTGACGGCGGTCCCGGCTGTGGCGGGTACGCCCTTCGCACCGCTCACCGGCGTGCCCGTCGGTTTCAATAACCTGAATGTCGATACCATCTTCACCCTGACCGTCAACAACGGCGCTGGGGTCACCACCACCCAGGGTGTCGTCGTCCGCGTTCTGCCCTTGCCCACCGCGGCCCTGACCACCAATGGCGTACCGGCCTCCAATCCCATCATCACCAAGGGGAATAGCGTTGGCCTGCTGCCGACCTTCACTCCGGCCACCGGCGTCACCGCTGTCATCACTCCGGGCGTCGGTGCCGTGGCAACGGGCGGAACCTATTCCGTGTCTCCGTTGGTGACGACCACCTACACCCTGACGGTCACCAACGCCGCGGGTTACTCTGTGTCCTCTTCGGTGACGGTCGTTGTGGTGGACGGTCCCTTTGCGGCGGCCTTCTACGCCTCGCCGTCCAGCATCCGCGCTGGCCAGAGCACCACCTTCTTTGCGATCTTCAATCCGCTGCCGCCCCTAGGGACGGCCACGGTCACGGATCTGACCAGTGGCACCTTCGCCCCCTACACCCCCACTAGCGGTCTGGGTGCCGTGAAGGGTCCCTTCGCCACGGCGGGCGTCTTCCAGTTCCAGCTCAATCTCAATAATGGCGCGGGCGGGATCCAGAATGTCTACACCACCCTGACCGTCGCCCCGGCTCTGACTTCCATCACCCTGACCACCAACGTTCCCGGTCCTGTGCCTCCTGCCGACACCATCACCAAGGGGCAGACCATCAACCTGCTGCCCAACTGGGCGCCCGCTTTTGGCAACGGCGTCATTGATAATGGAGTAGGCCCCGTGGTCAGTGGCTTCACCTACACCGTGGCGCCTCAGATCACCACCACCTACACCCTCACTGTCAGCGACAGCGCCGGTGTGGCGGGCACGGTCCAGCGCACGGTCTTCGTGCTGGATGGTCCCTTCGCCAGTACCATCATCGCCAATCCCACCAACTTGACCGATGGCGATACCTTCCATGTGACCTCAGTCTTCAATAATCCCGGGCCTGGTGGCTCCGCCAGCGTGGCCAATAACTCTGGCCTCGCGGTGCCGGTCACCCCATTCGTGCCAGTGAGCGGCGTCGCAGTGCCTCAGGTCCTGGACTTCACACCTGCCCTTGCGACCACCTATCCCCACAAAGTTGTCTACACGCTTACCGTAACCAACGGTGCCGCGCTCACCAGCAACCAGAGCACGGTGGTGACTGTCTACCAGGCTCCGGCCATCACCAGCTTCACCGCCAGTAACGCAAGCATCGGCCTTGGCGGCAGCTCCAATCTATTGCCCGTCTTCACCGGCGGTGCCGCCAATATCATCGCGGGCGGCAACATCTTCAGCATCGGTAACGTCAATTCGGGCGGTGCCTACACAGTCAGTCCCGCATTCACCACCACCTATACCCTGGTGGTCACCAACCCGGCGGGTCGTCAGGCTGTCGCTACCGCGACGGTCACTGTCATCCAGCCTCCAGTTATTGACTCCTTCACGGCGGCGCCCCCGATCATCACCGCGGGGCAGACCACCAACCTCTACCCGGTCTTCCATAACGCCGTGCCGGCCGATGCCAAAATCATCCCTGGACCCATCGGACCTCCGGTCACCAGCGGCGTCGCGATTCCTGTCACTCCGGCCTTCACGACCACCTATACCCTCATCGTGGCCAATGTTAATGGCAGCGCCACCGCCACCACCACGGTCACCGTCGTCGCTCCTCCTGTCGCGGTCATCAATGGCCCCGTCACGGCCTTCGTCACTCAGCCGAGCCTTATCTACACCGTGGCCCCCCAAGCCCCTGGCACCACCTACGCCTGGAGCGTGGATAACGGCGGCATTATTACCGCGGGCTTCGGCACCAACCAGATCACAGTCACCGCTGGCAACCTACCAGGGGCCTACGTTGCGGCCACTTCGGGCATGCGCGTGAGCTGCCAGGTCACCAATGCCGCCAATAGCAGCGTCGTTGGATTCTTGAATGTGACCCTCACTGCGGTGGTGGCACCCACCGCCACGCTGACGGCGACTCCGCCCTCTGTAGAGACCGGCCAGACCACAGTGCTCAATGCTTCCTGGACCGGCAGCGTCATCTCCGGCGTCATCAACCCCGGCAATATTTTCGTCAATGTCGGTGCTGGTTCACCTCAGGCCATCACGGTCGGCCCGCTATCTGCGACCACGGTCTACACCTTGACGGTCACTGGCCCCACGGCCCTGACCGCGACGGCACAGGCCACGGTGTCCTTGATTCCGGCTCCGACCATCACCAGCTTCACCGCCAGTCCGATCATCATCACCAACACCTCGGGCGTCGCCAATCTGGTCGGCATCTTCACCCGCGATTTCGGTGTGGGTGCGTCTGCTGTGGTCTCCAAGGCTAGCGGACCAGGTGCGTTTGCTAACACGCCCGCTACCAGCGGCGTGGCCATTCCCTTCAGCAACGCCACGTCAGGCAACTACGTCTTCTCTCTGACTGTCATCAACTCGGCGGGCACCTCCATCGTCCGTCAAGCCTCCGTCACCGTGGTGGATGCACCTATAGCTACCAGCCTCTTGGCCAATGGCCTCGCGGCTGATCTCACCATCAGCCAGGGTTCCACAGCTACCCTGCAGCCGAACTTCACTGGCGGTACGGGCGTTGTTTCCCCGACCGTCGGCAGCGTCATCACTGGCGCGAACTATGTGGTCACTCCTCTGAATTCAACGACCTACACCCTAACGGTGACCAATGCCGCCGGGGCCACGGCTACCGCAGTCCGTACCATCACGGTAATCTCCAGCGCTCTTAATGTCAGCCTGTTGGCCAGCAAGAGCATCATTACGCTGACCGATACTTTCACGCTGACCCCCGGCTTCTTGATGCCGCCCACCGTCAATCGCAGTTTGGTTACTTCAGCTGGCGGCGGCACCATGCCCGCAGCCAATGCTTTCAGCGCGGGCGTGCCCATCCCGGTCACTCCCACGGTCCTCGGCACCTACGTCTACACCCTCACCGCCGACAACGGCGCCGGCACCACTGGCACCGCTGGCGTCTCCGTGACCGTTGTGGCGGCTCCCGTCATCACCAGCTTCACCGCCAACGGTGGCGGCAACGTCACCATCAATGTCGGTGATTCCGTGGCCTTGGTGCCCACCTTCTCCGGTGGAACGGGCAATGTCAGCGGCCTCAGCCCGGTCACCTCGGGCCAGACCTACAATGTGACCCCGACGGCTACGACCACTTACGATCTCGTCGTCACCAACGCGGCGGGCACCAGTGTCACCGCCAACCGTACGGTCACCGTGTTGTCCGGTCAGTATGCCTCCAGCCTCACCGCGACGCCCAACCTCGTAACGGTGAACACCGTCTCGAATATTCAGGCCATCTTCACGGCGCCTGCGGGCTCCACCGTGGCGCTTGCCGGTGATGTGTTTGGTGGCTTGGCTTCTCTGACACCCACCAGCGGCGCTTCTTACCCCGCTACCCCCACCACCGTGGGTGCCCACACCTACACCTTGACCATCACCCCGGCTGCGGGCCCGGTCTACACCCGATCGGTCACCATCAATGTGGTTGCGGCTCCTGCGGCGACGCTCACTGTCTCCGGCCCGAACCCCATCACCGCCGGTCAGAGCACCACCCTCACCACCACCGTCACTAATGGCACCGGCGTCCTCACGGGCGTGGGTTCCGTGGTGAATGCGGGCGCCTACATCGTGTCCCCCACCACCACCACCACTTACACCCTGACGGTTACCAACGCGGCTGGCACCTCGGCCACGTCCATCCAGACCATCACTGTTCTCCAAGGTCCCTTCGGGCTCGCCCTCTCGGTTATCCCGGATGTCGTGACCACGGGCGACTTCGTGACCTTTGGTCCCACTTTCACGATCCCAGGCGGCGGCGGTTCGGCCAACGTCAATGCGCCCTTCTGGTTTGGCCCCGTGGCCGCCACCAGCGGGACTCCGTTTGCCCAGGTTGCACCAGCGGCATTCTCAAACCCGACGCAGTTCCCGGTCACATTAACCGTCACGAACAGCACGGGAGTTGTACAAACCTTGACCAAGACCGTTTCGGTCTATCCTGCTCCGACCGCCCTCCTGAATGGCTCTGCGAGTTCCACGGTCACAATTGCTTCAGGCGGATCGACCACCTTGACCGTCACGTTGACCGGTGGTTCTGGTCAGCTCTCAGGCATTGGTGCCGTCGCGAATGGCGCAAGCATCATCGTCGCGCCGGTCGCCACCACTACCTACATCCTTACTGTCACCAATGGCGCGGGCCGAGTTGCCACAGCGTCTCGCCAGGTGGTAGTCACGCCTGGCGCCGGCTCGGCCACCCTTACGGCCAACCGAACTGTCGTCACCAATGGCAATCCAGTGATCCTCACGCCCGTCTGGAACCCCAATACGGGAACCGGCTCTATCGATAACGGCGTGGGTGTCGTGACCAACAATGTTCCGGTTAGCGTCGTCCCACCTGCTTCAACCACCACGGTCTTCACTCTGACCGTCTCCACCGGCGCCACCGCGGGCGTGGCTATCACTTCGGTGCCTCTGCCTTCGGCCCTGAGTCTTACCCCCGCTCCGCTGTCAATTCAGGCGGGCGGCACCAGCACCTTGGCGGTCGCCTTCACCGGCGGCGTTAGCGCCACCGTCAACCAAGGTGTCGGCAGCGTTACCAATGGTGGTTCCTACGGCGTCTCGCCTTTGGCCACCACCACCTACACCCTGACCGTTCTCAACGCCGCCGGTGATTCCGCCACGGCACCCGCCACGGTCACCGTGGTTCAGGCCCCCAGCATCACCAGCTTCACCGCCAGCCCGACCACCATCACGGCGGGTTCCGGCA
>JANXPB010000156.1 GCA_025357545.1 Holophagaceae bacterium | reverse complement strand
GCAAGTCTCCCAGGATGCGCTCCAGCGCATCGCCACCCACCTCGTGCTCCATGGCCGCCAGGCCCTTTCCGCCGGGACTCTGACCCTCGTGCTGGAGCCCCAGGACCTGGGCGGCCGGCGCTGGGCGCTGCTTACTTTGGATCTCAACGGGCTGCACCCCAAGCATCCCCACACCATGCTGGGGTTGACCTGGCTGCAGCAGGTCGTCGGCGAATGCCGCGGGATGCTGGAGCTGACTCTGGACGATCACGGCGGCATCTGGCCCCAGGTCTACCTTCCCCTGTCTGAGCCCGAGGCCGATTCGCCGGCCTCTCCCCTGCTCTCCCGCTACATCTGGATCGTGGATCAGGACCCCCTGGTGCGCGAGGCCCTGGAGAGCCTGGTCATCCGCAAGGGCGGACAAACCATGGCCTTCCCGGATCTCAAAACGCTGTTGAGGGCCAGCCGCACCCAGGATCCTCCCGACCTGCTGGTGCTCGAGCGGACCCCGCGGCTGGAACGGTTCGCGAAAACCCTGAGCCGGTTCCAGCGGGAGACCATTCCCACGCTGGTGATGGGCAATGGCCGGGCCCAGCCCGTCAGCCCGCTGCGGTTGGGGCTCTCGAAGCTGGGCTTCATCGAGAAGCCCTTCCCCAGCCAGGAATTCGTGCAGAGCCTCCTGGCCCTGCTGAGGAAATCCAAGGAACAGGAGCGGGCATGAAGACGGTGGCAGTGATCCTGGCGGCAGGCCTTGGCACCCGCATGAAATCCCGGATCCCCAAGGTGCTGCACCCCATCCTCGGAGACCCTTCGCTACTCTGGGTGTTGCGCAGCCTTCCCGAAGACCTGGCCTCGGCTCTGGTGGTCGTGCATCACGGGAAAGAGCAGGTCATCATCGCCCTTGAAGGCTGGCAATCGGGCAATTTGCTGCCCTGCGCCGTGCAGGTGGTGGACCAGGGCGAGCCGCTGGGCACCGGCCATGCCGTGCGGGCCTGCGAGGCAGAGCTGGACCGGCTCGGAGCCCTTCGTGTGGTCATTCTTTCCGGCGATGTGCCCCTCATCCCCCGCGAGACCGTTGCACGCCTCAGCGCTTCCAAGGGTCTGATGCTGGCCATGGAGCTGAAAGACCCCGGCGGCTATGGGCGGATCCAGCGGAATGCGGATGGGAGCCTGGCCCGGATCGTCGAGGAAAAGGACGCCACCCCGGAGGAACGGTCCATCTCGCTCGTCAACGGCGGCGCCTATGCCCTGCCCTGGGCGGCGCTGAAGCCCGCGCTGCACAGGTTGGACACCCGCAACGCCCAAGGCGAACTCTATCTGACGGACGCAGTCGTGGACGTGGCCAGCCAACACCCCATCGACATTGGAATTGAGCCTGCCGAGGAATTGGCGGGCATGAATTCCCGTGCGGACCAGGCGGCCCTGCAGGCGAGCGCCCAGGCCCGCATCAACGCCGCGTGGATGACGGAAGGCGTGAGCTTCCTCCAGGCCGGCAGCGCGCTGATCGGCCCCAGGGTCGTGCTCAGTCCGGATGTGGTGGTGGAGCCAGGAGCGCGTGTGGAGGGCAGCATCCGCATCGGCCCCGGCACCCACATCGGGCAGGGTTCCGTCATCACTGGGGGGGAGATCGGTTCCGATGTTTCGATCCGCCCCTACTCGGTGCTCGAGGGCGCGAAGGTCGGCGATCACAGCGTCGTGGGCCCTTTCGCCCGCCTTAGGGAGGGCACCGAGCTGCAAGCGGGCGTGCACGTGGGCAACTTCGTCGAGACCAAGCAGACCCTGCTCAGGTCGGGTGTCAAGGCCAACCACCTGGCCTACCTCGGCGATGCGGAAGTGGGTGAGAACACCAACGTCGGCGCCGGAGTGATCTTCTGCAACTACGACGGCCTGCGCAAGCACCGCACCCGCATCGGCCGGGATGCCTTCATTGGCAGCGACTCCCAGCTGGTGGCGCCCTTGGCAATAGGGGATGGCGCGGTCATCGCCGCCGGCAGCACCATCACTGAAAACGTGCCCGCCCAAGCCCTGGCCATCACCCGCCCGGCCTTGACCGTCAAGGAAGCAGGCGCGCTGAGGTACTGGGAAAAGCTTAAAAATCGCCAGTAGTACGGCCAGCCTGGTTGGATGGTGCGGATCTTGAGCTAGACTTGAAGTTTCGTCCCGACAGGAACCAGGAATCTGATGCTGAAGACCTTTGAGCGGATTGGCGCGGCCTTGCTGGGTTTCCTCCAAGAAGCCGGGGATTTCGCGGTGGTATCGGGGCGCACCTTTGCGGCCGTCCTGAGGCGTCCCTTTGATCTCGAAAATCTGCTGCGGCAGTTCAATGCGGTGGGTGTGAACTCCATTCCGGTGGTATTGCTGACGGGGGTGGCCGTGAGCATGGTTTTCGCCGTACAGCTGGCCTTTGGCTTCAAGCAATTCCAGGCCCAGGGGCTCGCCTCCAGCGTGGAAGGTTTGGCAGTGGTTCGGGAGCTGGCGCCGGTCATCACCGGGCTGATGATGAGTGGCCGGGTGGGCTCCGCCATGGCTGCGGAGCTCGGCACCATGCAGGTGACTGAGCAGATCGACGCGTTGGAATGCCTGGCCACGGACCCCATCCACTACCTTTTCGTGCCCCGGCTGCTGGCGGCCCTGGTGATGCTGCCGCTACTCACTGGCATCGCCATCTACGTGGGCTACTGGGGTGGCTATCTGATCCTGGTGAATGTGGAGGGCCAGAGTGCCTACACCTTCGCGCACGAATTCTACAAGCTCATTGGGACCCGGGATCTCCGCATTGCCTTGACCAAGGCCATGGTGTTCGGCGTCATCATCGCGCTGGTGGGCTGCTGGCGGGGCTACCGGACCCGGGGCGGCGCCGAAGGCGTGGGCAATGCTCCCACCAGCAGCGTCGTCACCTCTTCGCTCTCCATCCTGGTGGCGGATTTCTTTCTCACGAAGATGATGCTCGTATGACCGCTGTCATCGAGGTGGCCAATGTCTCCAAGGCCTTTGGTCCGAAGGTCGTGCTCAAAAACGTCAGTTTCCAAGTGGAGCAGGGAGAAAGCCTCGTCATCATGGGCGGCTCGGGCACCGGCAAGACGGTTCTGCTCCGCACGATCATGGGCCTCCTCGCCCCCGACAGCGGCCACGTGGCGGTCGAAGGCAAGATCATCCAGGAACTCAGTATCAACGAGTTGTTCGAGGTGCGGAAGCAGATCGGCATGTGCTTCCAGATGGCGGCCCTGTTTGATTCCATGAGCGTGTTTGAGAACGTGGCCTTCGCCCTCAAACGACACACGGAAATGACCAAGGTGGAAATCGCGACGCGCGTGGATGAATGCCTGGCCATGGTGGGCTTGAAGGGCAGCGACAAGCTCAAGCCTTCGGAGCTCTCCGGCGGCATGAAGCGCCGAGTTGGCTTTGCGCGGGCCATCGCCCTGAAACCCAAGATCCTGCTCTTCGATGAACCCACCACGGGCCTGGATCCCGTCATGACCGATGTCATCGGCCGCATCATCCTTGACCTGAAACATGAGCTGGGCGTCACCAGCATCACCATCACCCACGATTTGAAATCGGCTTTCATGATTGCCGACCGCGTGGCCTTGATTTTTCAGGGCGAATGCCTTGCCATTGAAGACCCCGAAGCCTTCAAAGTGAACCCAAACCCTGTGATCCAGCAATTCTTGCGGGGCGATGCGGACGGGCCCTTCCTGCAGGACCCACCACCTCCCAAACGGA
>JANXPB010000152.1 GCA_025357545.1 Holophagaceae bacterium | reverse complement strand
CGAACACAAGCGGCGGGCAAGTAGCGGCAGGTGAGGGCAGGACTGGATGTCCTACCCTCACCGTGAAGCCGCGTGCCCAGCCGGTTGTGGGGCGGAGGAACCGGAGTCCGGCCGCCGGCGGTCGCAACAATGCTCCGAGTTGAATCAAGAAGAACGGAGGTGCGCAAGGTGATCCTGTGCGCACCTCCGCTTCTCTGAATCATATCTTTGTTTTCATGTTTAATTTTTTTATCGATGATGACCTACTTCACCACCAGTGCACCATTAACGGTGCTCAGGTGGAGGGCCTGCGCGCTGCCAGGAAAGGTGGCTTCCACCCGGTGCTTCGAAGCGTTCACTAGGTTGGCCCCCTTGGTGTTGACGGAAACCTGGCCGTTGACCGTGGTGGCCGTCAAGGAGCCTTCCAGCTTGGCCATGGTGACGTTCAGGGCACCGTTGACCGTGGAGAGCTCGACGCCTTGTCCCATGGCGTCCAGGCCCTTGCCAGAGATGGCGCCATTGGTGGTGGACGCCTTGATGGCGCCGCGCACCTGGTCCAGGGAGATGGCTCCGTTCACCGTTTCGGCGTCCAGGCCCTGATTCAGGTCCTGGGCTTCGATGGCGCCATTGACGGTGCGGCAATCCGCCTTGGCCCCGAGTCCAGTCAGGGTGATGCGTCCGTTGACGGTGTCGATGCGGGCCAGCACGTTGCGGGGCACCTTGAGGTCCATCTCGCAGACAGCGCCGCGGTAGTTGCCGCCGCCAGAATGCTGCTTGGGGTATTCGCCCCGGATCTCCAGGCCCTTGGGGCCCGATTCAAAGACGACCTTCACCTGCTCATCTTGGCTGCTGGGTTTGAACTGGCCCGTGAAGGCCACCTCGGCCCGGTCCCAGGTCTCCACCTTGATGCGGCCATTGGTGTTCTTGACGGTGAGATTCGCACCGTTGGCCAGAGCCACCGTATGGCTTTCGGTGAGGGCCGCAGCCTGGGTGGGCTGGAGGATGAAGGTCTGGGCACCCAGCATCGTGGTCGCGAGGGTCAGGATCAGGGCTGCGAGGGGACGGGCTGGAAGCATGGCGGGCTCCTGGGTTGGGTTCAGAAGGGCAATACGGTGACTTTCGTAGCGGGTTTAGGTCCGGGTGGAAGCCTCCCTCGCATTACGAGGCCAAACTCTGCTATCCTCGCGAATTCCTTGGAGGTCCGCCATGCGACTGGGTTCCCGCCTATTGGGATGGCTTCTCCTCTTGGTGCCGGCCCTGCTGCCGGTCCACCTCCTGGGCCAGGGGCTCGACTACGTGAAGGCGCACTACACCAAGCGTGAAACCATGGTGCCCATGCGCGACGGCGTGGCGCTCTTCACGTCCATCTACACCCCCAAGGATGCCTCGCGAGCCTACCCGGTCCTGATGCAGCGCACTCCCTACAGCGTGGCGCCTTATGGAGCCGAATCCTTCAAGGAGAACCTGGGTCCCACAGCGCTCTTCGGAACCGAAGGCTTCATTTTCGTCTACCAGGATGTGCGCGGCCGTTTCATGAGCGAAGGCACCTTCGTCAACATGACGCCGCACCTGGACAAGAAGACGAAGCGTACGGACATCGACGAAAGCAGCGACACCTTCGACACCATCGAATGGCTACTGAAAAATGAGCCCACCTGCAATGGACGGGTGGGGCAGTGGGGCATCAGCTACCCGGGCTTCTACACCGCCGCGGGCATGATCAGTGCGCATCCGGCGCTGAAGGCCGCCTCCCCCCAAGCGCCGGTCACGGACTGGTTCACGGGTGACGATTTCCACCGCAATGGCGCCCTTTGGCTGCCCCATGCGTTCAACTTCCTGGCCAGCTTCGGCCTGCCGCGTCCTGCGCCCACGACGACCTGGAAGCAGCGGTTCGAGCACGGCACACCCGATGGCTACGACTTCTTCCTGAACAAGGTCGGTGCGCTGCCCAATGCCGACACCCGCTTCCTCCATGGCCAGGTCGCCTTCTGGAACGAGATGATGGCACACCCGGATTTCGATGCTTTCTGGAAGGCGCGGAACCTGCGGCCCCACTTGAAGGACATTAAACCCGCCGTGCTCACGGTGGGGGGCTGGTTCGACGCAGAGAACCTCTTCGGTGCCCTGCAGGTGCACCAATACGTGGAACAGCAGAGCCCCGCCACCACGAACTTCCTGGTGATGGGCCCCTGGGTCCATGGCGGTTGGAACCGCACCCCCGGCGACAAACTGGGCGATGTGAAATTCGGCGCCAAGACCTCCGAGTTCTATCAGAAGGAGATCGAGTTTCCCTTCTTCATGCATTACCTGAAGGACGCGCCGGATCCAAGGCTCGCGCCGGCCACGGTCTTCGAAACCGGGCGAAACCAATGGCGCCGCCTGGACCACTGGCCTCCCAGGAATGCGCGAGCCACGACAATGTATTTCCGGCCCAACGGCGGAATGAGCTCCACGGCACCGCCGAAGGAGGGTGGCTACGCGGAATACCTCAGCGATCCCAGCCGCCCGGTGCCCTTCTGGCCAGGCCAGGAGACGGGCATGGTGAAGGAATACATGGTGGCCGACCAGCGCTTCGTCTCCACGCGGCCCGACGTGCTGGTCTTCGAGACGCCGGTGCTGGACCAGGACCTAACGGTGGCAGGCCCCATCCAGGTGCATCTGCGGGTCTCCGTCAGCGGGACGGATGCGGATTTCGTGGTGAAGGTCATCGATGTCTGGCCCGACGACTACAAGGATCCCGAAGACAAAACGCCCTCCCGCTCGAAATACGGCCCACTGGGCGGCATGGAGCAGATGGTGCGGGGCGAGGTGATGCGGGGCAAGTTCCGCAATTCCCTGTCGCAGCCTGAACCCTTCATCCCCGGCGCTCCAACGCCGGTGGATTACCACCTCAACGACATCTTTCACACCTTCCAGAAAGGCCATCGCCTGATGGTCCAGGTCCACAGCACTTGGTTCCCGCTCATGGACCGCAATCCGCAGGTCTTCATGGATATCAACAAGGCGAAGGATGCGGACTTCAAGAAGGCCACCATCCGGCTGTATCACAGCAACGCCCAGCCTTCGAATCTGGTGCTGCCGGTGCTGGTGCCGTGATGCTGAACCCCCTACTTCTCCTTCTGTCTGGGGTCCTCACCGCCCAGGCGCCCACGCAACCGCCCAGCTACGTCCAGGAACACTACACCAAGCAGGAGGTGCAGATTCCCATGCGGGATGGAGTGAAGTTGTTCACGTCCATCTACGTGCCCAAGGACACCGCGCAAAGTTACCCGGTGATGATGCAGCGAACGCCCTACAGCGTGGCGCCCTATGGGCCGGAGGCCTTCCGCCGCGGGCTCGGGCCCTCGAAGCGATTCATGGAGGAGGGCTTCATCTTCGTTTTCCAGGATGTTCGGGGCCGCATGATGAGCGAGGGCACCTTCCTGGAAGTGACGCCCCACCGCGCCGTCAAGGGGCCGCGTGACGTGGATGAGAGCACCGACACCTTCGACACGGTGGAATGGCTGGTGAAGCACTTCCCCACCAACGGCAAGGTGGGCTTGTGGGGCATCAGCTATCCAGGTTTCTACGTCGCCGCCGGCATGATCGACGCCCATCCGGCCCTGGTGGCAGTGTCCCCCCAGGCCCCCGTGACGGACATTTTCGCGGGGGATGACGATCACCACAATGGCGCGCTCTTCCTGAGCCAGGCCTTCGGGTTCCAGACCTTTTTTGGCTGGCCCCGGCCTGAACCCACCACCGTCTGGCCGCCGAAAGAGCACCAGCTGGATTTGGGCCCTGACGATGGCTACCGCTTTTTTCTGCGGCATGGATCCCCCGCCGAGCTCGATGCCACCTTCTTCAAAGGGGAAGTGAGGAGCTGGACCGACCTGGTGGAGCACGACACCTACGACGACTACTGGAAATCGCGGAACCTGCGGCCGCACCTGCGGGACATCAAGCCCGCGGTGCTGACGGTGGGCGGTTTCTTCG
The DNA here is from genome assembly GCA_025357545.1 of Holophagaceae bacterium. Classification (GTDB taxonomy): domain Bacteria; phylum Acidobacteriota; class Holophagae; order Holophagales; family Holophagaceae; genus JANXPB01. The sequence goes on along the minus strand of JANXPB010000152.1, from coordinate 12,091 downwards.
ACGACGAGGATCCCTTTGGCCCCTTGCAGGTGGACCGGGCCCTCGCGCGCCAGAGCCCCGGCAAGGACCGCCACCTGGTCATGGGCCCCTGGTTCCACGGCGGCTGGGCAGCCCCGCAATACCGGCGCCTGGGCCACGTCGATTTTGGCTCTGAAGTGTCGCAGTATTACCAGGACACCATCGAGTTCCCGTTCTTCATGCACCATCTCAAGGGCGCGCCGGATCCGCGGCTGCCCCGGGCGATGATCTTCGAGACCGGCGTGAACCACTGGCAGCGCTACGAGGCGTGGCCCCCCAAGGAGGCCACGCCTCTTACCCTGTTTCTTCAGGAGCAGGGAGTGTTGGGCCTTGGCACTGCCGCGCCTGCGCCAGGGAGCGAGGCCTTTGTCAGCGATCCCGCCCGTCCGGTGCCCTACACCCAGCGGGCCGAACTGGACGTGTCCCGGGAATACGTGGTGGAGGACCAGCGCTTCGCGGCCCGAAGGCCCGACGTGGCCGTGTTCCAGACCGAACCGCTGACGGCGGAGCTTCGCCTGGCGGGGCCCATCGAGGTGCATCTCAGAGTGTCCACTACGGGCACCGACAGCGATTGGATCGTGAAACTCATCGATGTCTATCCAGACAATCTTCCGGACTTGGAAGTGGCCGCTGCGGATGGCAAGGGACCCGCAGAACACGTGAAGCTGGGGGCCATGCAGCAGTTGCTCCGGGGGGAAGTGATGCGCGGCAAGTTCCGCAATTCACTCGAGCGGCCCGAGCCCTTCACGCCGGGGCAGCCCACGGCGGTGGATTTCACCTTGAACGACGTGAGTCATACGTACAAGACGGGGCATCGCTTGATGGTCCAGGTGCAGTGCAGCTGGTTCCCCTTGGTGGACCGCAATCCGCAGACCTTCGTGCAGATCGGCCATGCCCAGCCCTCGGATTACCAGAAGGCCACCCAGAAGATCCACTGGGGTGGACTCGATGGATCGAGGCTGGTGGTGGGGGTGCTGAAGTAGGCGGTGGGCTTCAGGCTATGGGCTGTGGACAATCACTCCCCTCGCCCACAGCCCATAGCCCTTGATTTAAAGGCTCAGGTTCGCCAGATGCTGTTCGGTGGTGATGGGGATGTTGGGTTCGTCGTGGATGATCTTGCCGTCGCGGAGTTTCACGATGCGGTGGGCATGGCGGGCGATGTCTTCTTCGTGGGTCACCAGGATGATGGTGTTGCCCTTCTGGTACAGCTCCTCGAAGAGGGCCATGATCTCGATGCTGGTCTTGGAATCCAGGGCGCCGGTGGGCTCGTCCGCCAGCAGGATGGAGGGATCGTTCACCAGGGCCCGGGCGATGGCCACTCGCTGGCGTTGGCCGCCGGACAACTGGTTGGGCATGTGGTCGCTGCGGGTGCCGAGGCCCACGTTCTCCAGGGCCTTGAGCGCCGCCTTGTGCCGGTCCGCCCGGCTCATCCCCGCGTAGATGAGCGGCAGCTCCACGTTCTGTAGGGCCGTGGTGCGGGCCAGCAGGTTGAAAGTCTGGAACACGAAGCCGATCTCTTCGTTGCGGATGCCCGCCAGTTCGTCGTCGGTCATGGCCGAAGCCAGTTTGCCGTTCAGCTCATAGGTTCCATTCGTGGGCGAATCCAGGCAGCCAATGACGTTCATCATGGTGGACTTGCCCGAGCCCGAGGGGCCCATGATGGCCACGTACTCGCCGCGGCCGATGGTCATGGAGACGCCGTCCAGCGCGCGCACTTCCATATCGCCCATCTGGTAGATCTTCGTGATTTCCTTGAGCTGGATGAGCGGTGCGTCGGTCATGGGTTTCCTCTTGATCTCAAGTGTCCAGAGTGCGGCCTAGGTGCCTCGCTTGGCTAGGGTGGCTTCGGGCGGCCGAGGGATTGGTTTAGCCCACCGGCCCGAGGCGCCGCTGGGACCGCCGAATGGCGAGGGCCAACCAGAGGGCTGAAGCCAGGAGGATCAGCCCGTCGGCCAGGATCACCAGCTGGGGGCCTCGGGCACCTAGGCGCTGGGCGGCTTCACCCGCGAGGAGCGTGCCGAAGGGCGTGATGCCGATGACCGCGGTCAGGTAAAGGGCATTGGCCCGGCCCCGCAGGCCCGGCGGGATTTTCCGCTGGATGGTGCCGCTCATGAGCGACAGACCCGTGGCCTGGCAGGCTCCCATGATGAACATCGCCACAAAAGCCACGTCCCGGTGCGGCAGTCCCCCCAGTAGCCCCAGGCCGGCACCGAATCCGCCAAAGGCCAGAAGGATGCGAGGGAAGCGATCGTGGCCGGAAACGTCCCGCGCCACCACCAGGGACCCCAGCACTGCGCCCAGGCCGAAACAGGAGAGCAGGCCCGCCACACCCCGTTCCGCAAGCCCCAGGGACCTGGCGCCGAAGACTGGCAGCAGGGGGAAGTAGCCCCAGGCGAAGAAGCCCCAGATGGCCGCCATGACCAGCAGGGCCGAAAGCTGAGGATCGGCCCTGAAGGCCCTGAAACTCTGGGAGTAGGATCCGCCTGCGGGGGCGCTGGGATGGGCCTGGCGCAGGCGGAGGCGGAGGCACACCACCACCAGGCCAACAAAGGAGAGGGCATTGAGGCCAAAATTCCCCGCGATGCCGACGATGGGGAAGAGCAGGGCCGCGAGGGCCGGGCCGATGATGCGGCTCAGGTTGAACTGGGCGGACATGAGGCCAAAAGCGGCGGGGATTTTTTCCGGAGGCACCAGGTCCCCCACCAGGCTCTGGCCCATGGGCATGCTCACCGCCGCCCCCAGACCGCTGGCCATGGCAAAGAACAGCAGCCGGGGCAGGGTGAGCTGGTGGAGCGCCGCGAGCACGCATAGGGCGATGGCCAGCAGCATCAGGAACAGCTGGGCCGAAGCCAAGGCTTTCCGGCGGTCCAGCCGGTCCGCCAGGCTTCCTCCCAGGGGCGTGAAGATCAACACCGCCAGACCCGACGCAAACCCCAGCCGCCCCGCCCAGCGGGCAGCCAAGGGGCCCGCCAAGAGGAACACGAGCCATTGTTCCGAGAAGATCTGCACCCAGTTGCCGATGTTGGAGGCCAGCGCCGCCAGCAGGAAAGTGCGCAGCGAGCGCTCCTTCCAAATGGTGTTGGTCGCCCCGCTCAAGCCGGAACTTCCAGGAGGACGGCCAGGCCCAGGCCCCCGCCGATGCCAAGGGTGGCGACGCCGAGGCCGCCGCCCCGTTTCCGCAGCTGGTGGATGAGGGTGACGACGATGCGCACGCCGGAGGCGCCGATGGGATGGCCCAGGGCCAGTGCGCCCCCGGCGACGTTCAGCCGGCCGGGATCAAGGCCCAGTTGCCGGGCGCAGACCAGCACCTGGGCCGCGAAGGCTTCGTTGATCTCCCACAGGTCGACATCCGGGACTGAGAGCCCGTGCTGTGAGAGCAGGCGCCGCACAGCGGGCACGGGGGCCTCGCCCATGTCCAGTGGGTCCACGGCGGCCTCGCTCCAGCCCAGGATGCGCGCCAGGGGCGCCGCGTCAACGATCGTCTCCGAACGGGCCAGCAGGAGCGCGGCCGAGCCGTCCGCCAGGCTGGAAGCATTGCCGGCGGTGATCAAGCCACCTTCTTTGAACACAGGCCGGAGCGCCGCCAGAGAGGCCAGGGTGTCCTCGGGGCGAATGCATTCATCCCTGGTTAAAGCAAGATGTGCGATGAGTTCGGCGCTGAAATCCGCCCCGGCGGCCCGCTGGTGGCTCAGCAGCGCGAGTTCATCGCTTGCCCACCTGGTGATGCCGTGGCGGGCAGCCAGCCGTTCCACCGTTTCGCCCATGAGCAGGCCCGTGACCGGACAACATAGGCCGTCCTGGTGCATCACATCAGGCAGGCTCCGGTGCCCCATGCGGTAGCCCCACCGCAGGCCTGGCAACAGGTGGGGCGTGTCGCTCATGGCTTCGCTGCCGCCCACCAGCACAGGGCCCGCGTCTTGAGCCTGGAGGGCCTGGGCTCCGTAGATCAGGGCCTGGAGGCTGGAGCCGCAGGCCATGTTCACGGTGGTGGCGGGCGTGTCCACGCCCAGCCCGGCGCCCAGGGCTATGGTGCGACCGGGATTCATGCCTTGGGTATGGCTGCGGGCCATGCCCCAGATGAGTTTGGCCGGTTGGGGCAAAGCAGGATCGGCCATGAGGCCTTCAACGCAGAGCTGGCCGAGCTTCACCGCGCCCAGTCCCGCCAGGCTGCCGCCATAGCGACCCTGGGGCAGGCGCCGGGCCGCTAGGATGACGACCTTCGGGGAATTCATCATTCCGCCTCGGCTTTAACCGGGGCCGGGAGCGGCAGCAGTGGGTCATCGGGAGTCCGTTCCCGGGGGCCCAGCCGGGTGGAGGGCGGGAACCAGGTGTCCAGCAGGGCTTTGTGGCGGGCGCCGTATTCCCGGGTCCAGAACCAAATACGGGTGCCCAGGCTGTGCTCCCGGGTGCTATCCGTGACGCCCTGGATGTCCAGTCCCAGGCTGCTGCCTAGGTAGATGGCCCGGGCCATATGGAAATCGGAGGTGACCACCACGACCCGGCGCAGGCCGAAGACCACCTGGGCCCGTTTCAGGCTGTCGTAGGTACGGCGGCCGGCGTAGTCGGCGATCACAAGCTCCCCAGGGACGCCCTGCTTCAGCAGCCATCTCCGCATGGCCTGGGGCTCGTTGTAGCTGGGGGTGCGGTTATCCCCGCTCACCAGGAACCAGCTCACCTTTCCGGCCCGGTAGAGATCCAACGCGGTGCGCAGACGGCCTTCCAGCACAGCGGTGGGTTCGCCGTCGGAATAGACACCGGCCCCCAGGACCAGCACCGGAGCTGCGAAGGCGGGCGCCTGGGTGGAGGCAAAGATCCGTCCGCGGCTGTGGACCGGGAACCTTTGGAAGGTCCACAGCAGATCGCCCATGAAGAGCAATGTGAGCACGATGCAGATCCATCGAAGGACCTTGGGCTTCGGACCGGAAGGAGCTGATTCAGAGTTCGCCATCGTGGGTTAGCATAGAGCCTTCGCCCGGTCTCCCGTCTGGGCCTCAGGAATCACCCGACCGTACCACCCGATCCCGAGCTGGGACCCGTAGTGAATGGAAGCCGAATGAACAGATCCTATCGAACCTTGCAAGCCCCTGCTTCCTGGCGCCCCGTTTCTCAAGTTTCCGTCACGGTTCTGGCGCTGTTCCTGGCCTCCGGCACCGGCTGCTTCAGGGCCACCGGCATCCAGCGGAATTCGCTAACCAGCGTCGAGATCCCGGCCATCGGTGGCGACAAGCCCGCCGGCATGAAGGCCGAATCGTCACCCGGTGATTACTACCTCGGCAACGATTTCGTGGAAATGGCCATCGATGGCACCCCCTTTGGAGCTGGCCAGGCGGTGGCGGGCGCCGCCAGCGGCGGCAGCATCATTGACCTCAGCTTCATCGGCCTGGATACCAGCTACAAGCGGGTTTCGATGCCCGGCGACATGCTGGACCGCCTTACGCCCGTGGCGAATCAGGACCCCGAACTGCCCTTCGTCTTCGACCATTACGCGCCGGTCACCGTCAATAGCGATTCCAGTCTGGTGATGACCGGCTTTCTGTTGGACACCCGGCACAAGCTCAGTGGCGCCAATTGGGATTCCACGGGCCGCGTGCAGGGCGTAACGGTCTCCCATAAAGTGACCCTGGGCAAGACCGACCGCTTCTATACCCTTGAGACCACCGTGACCAATGCTGGCGGCGGGACGGTGCCCGTGCAGAGCCTGGGGGATTTCCTCTACCAGGTGGGCGGCGGCCTGCGGATCGTGGTGCCAGCGGACGGCGATGCCAACGGGGCGCCCTTGCCGGCCGGAGCCTGGGGGGTGCAGCTCCCCGGCACCGATTTCAGCCACCCCCTCACCAGCAGTGTGCGGGCGGGCATGGTGGGATTCATCGGGGTTGAACCGGCGGCCGACACCCTGGATTGCCACACCAGCTTGGGCATCCTGCCGCTGAGCTCAGACCATGCGCTGGTCGCATCAGACCCCCAGGACGCGCTGGGCGAGAACCGCCCCATCTTCCCGCAGCGGGTGGTGGTCGGGAGCCTACCGGCCGGCAGCCTGGTCGCTGGGCAATCCATCACCTACAAGCGGAAGCTATTCATCATCGGCGGCCCCAGCCTGGGAGGCGCCACGCCGGGGCGCACCACGGGCTTGTTCAACACCATGATCGCTGACCGAGCCACCACCGCGAACCAGGACCTGGGCGCGGTGGCCTACTTCACCTTTGGTTCCGCCATCACCGCTGGCGCGCTCCAATCCGAGCTCCGTTTCGAGCGGAATCTCGGCACCGACGCAGCACCGGCCTGGCACTTGGAACGGGTGGAATGGCGCGAGACGCCGGACAACCATTCCGGCGCCGCCAGTTTCGCCGTGGACCTGGTGGGCACCACACTGCTCACCGGCAAGTACCGCATGATCATCCGCAACCGCAATCAGAGCTACACCCAGACCCTTTTCACCAATGCCGCCGATGCCATCATCCGCCCGGATCTACCTACTGCATTGATCGTCGAGAAGAACGCCCTGTTCAACATCAACGAGCAGCTCGCCCCGGAGCGCGGAGATGTGCTCAGTGCCGCCAGCCAGACTGGGAATCTGTTCGTCAGCACCAAGGTGGTGGACCACGCTTTCTCCACCCGCACCAAGGATGTCGTTACGGGGAATTTCCAGCCCCTGAAGTTCACTTTTGTGGGCCAGGGCGCCACGCCGGATCCAAACCACCAGCGGATCCGCGGCCTTGCGGGAGTCTTCGATCCGGTCACCAAAGGCAAGGTGGTGGCTCAGGCCAACAGCGGCGCCTACCAGTTCATGGCCGGCAACCAGCTCTTCGGCTCGGCCTTTGTGTTCGATGGCTTTCCGGAGGGCAGCTCGGCGCAGGTCTCCTTGCCTGTGGGCACCTACACCGCCTACGCCAATCGCGGGCCTTTGGGCTACCTGGATTCCATCGCGATCGATGCGACCACCATCGCCGGCGCGCTGAGCAATCACTCGCACCCCCTGATCGTCGTCCCCGCCCTGGTGCCCGCGGGTTGGACCGCCTTCGATGTGCCAGGCCCGTCCCAGGCCACCGGTGGCGGCATGCTGCCTGCCGAGAAACTTTCCTCGGCCCTGGCGGAGAACGTGAGCGTGGTGGGCCTGCTCGAGAGCGACCGCTTCGTGGACGCTACGCAGATTTACAACGACTTCGTGCTGGAATTCAATCTTTTGGGCCTGGACCCAACCTATCGAACCGCCCTTGGCACCGACCCGTTGACCTTTGGCGCGCGCAGCACAACGTTGGCCCAGGATGGAGTGGCCACGGCCTTCTTCACGCCGCCGCCGCGTCCTGAGCGGAACCACGGGGCTAAATCCTCCACGACCTGGAACCTCGCCGATTTCATCACCCAGTCCGAGGGCTCCTACGCGGTGGTGCAGCGGCCCAGAGGCCCCCAGGGGCTCTTCACGCTGCGCGCCTTCAATCCTGCGGTGGCCCTTGGATCCGGCGTGAACGCATGGTGGAGCGCCACCGGGCCATTGTCCCAGGGCGCCACCGAAGGCAGCTTCGATGCCTTGGAATTGTTGAGGGCCGAAGGCTTCAACGGAGCCACTCCGGACCCCTGGTTCACCGAGTTCAAGGCCGTGCGCCGGGACTGGTTCGCCCTGCTGAACCAGCAGACGCCCGCGAAGTTCACCAAGGGATTGGGCCTTTCCTCTGGACTGTACAGCCTGGACACACCTGTTGGTTTGGCTCGCACCTACCTTAAACTGGGCACCTCCATTCCTACGGAGGCCGATCTGAGCGCGGTGCTCGCCGCCCTGAAGGGTGGCGCTGCCGTCGCGTCCACGGGCCCCCTGCTCGACGTCACGGTCAACGGCACCGGCCCTGGCGGCAGCACTTCGGGAGCCTCGGTGAATGTGGCCATCAACCTGTTCGCGCCGGCCTGGGTACCTGTGGACGAGGTGCGCATCATTGTCAACGGCCTGGTGGTCCAGACCCTTGATCCCAGCACCTTCGGCGTAGGCGGGGATTTCCGCCAGCGCACCCTCTCGGTCCCGGTGAATCTGCCCACGAACAAGGATGCCTGGATCGTCGTGGAGGCGGGTGTGTCGCTTGCGCAGACCGGCCCCTATCGCCCCGGCACGCCCTGGGCGAAGATCCAGAAAGGGATGTACCCCATCGCCATCACGAATCCCGTGTTCGTGGACGTGAATGGCGGCGGTTACCTTCCGCCCGGCCTCTGATGGCCGTTGACTGGCTGCCGGACCAGCTGCCGGAGGACGTGGATGCGGAGCGTGCGCTCCTGGCCACCTGCTGCGCCCCTGGCTCCGAAAAGGACGCCGCGGACATTGTCTTCCAGTTGCATGAAGATGACTTCGTCCACCCGGCCCACCGTGCGGTCTTCAAGTCGCTGCGGGCGCTGATCGAAGCACGGCTGGAGGTCAACGCCCTGACGTTGAAGGACGTGCTGGACCAGGACGATGCCTTGGGCAAGGTGGGTGGTTTTCCTGGCCTGGTGGAACTGCTCAGCGCCGAAGAAGTGGGCCGTCCCCAGATCCTCGCGGAACTGCTGCGGAGGAAGCGGAAGTTGCGGGACCTGATCCGCATCGGCGCGGGTCTCGCTCGCCAGGCAGCCTCGGAGGAAGCGCCGCCAGAAACCCTCATCGAGCAGTCCGCCCAGGATCTCTTCCGGCTCTCCCAAGGGGACCAGCGGGCCAGAGGTCTGGAACACATCGCAGCGGTGGAAGCTGCCGCCATGCCCGCGCTGCTGGACCGGCTGGAGGGCCGGGGTTCCACAGGCCTGCGCCTGGGCTTTCCCAAGCTCGATCACCTGACCCAGGGCCTGCAACCCGGCAACCTGGTGATCCTGGCGGCCCGCCCCGGCGTGGGCAAGACTGCACTGGCGCTGAACTGGCTCTTGCGCTCGGCCATGATCTCCGGCGCTCACGGCGCCTTCTTTTCCTTGGAAATGTCGGCGGAGGAAGTCTTCAACCGCCTGCTCTCCACCAAGGCCCAGGTCAACATGAAGGAAGTCCAGGCGGGGGATTTCGATGGCCGGGTGCAGGCGAAACTTCTGCAGGCGCGGGATGAGCTTCTGGAGCTGCCCATGTTCATCAACGACATGGCGAGCATCACCGTGCCGCAGATCACCGCGATGGTGGACCGCCATCTCAGCACCAGCAACCAGAAGCTGGACCTGCTCATCATCGACTACCTGCAACTGCTCAGCAGCCCCGATAGCTCGCGGGCGGCCAAGCAAAACGAAGCCGTGCGCATCGGCGAGATTAGCCGCGGTCTGAAGCTGCTGGCCAAGGACCGTCGGATCCCCGTGGTGGTGCTCTCGCAGCTCAACCGAGAAGTGGAACACCGCACCGGCAACCGGCCCCAGCTCTCGGACCTCCGCGATTCCGGTGCTCTGGAACAGGATGCGGACGTGGTCATGTTCATCCACCGGCGTACGAATCCTGGACCTGCCGGCGACGAGCCCGAACGCGAGGCGGAGCTCATCATCTCCAAGCACCGCAATGGCCCCACGGGCAGCATCCCGCTCTATTTCGAAGGCGAATTCGCCACCTACCGCGAGCTCGAGCGGCGCTCGGATTCCGGGTACTGAAAAGGCCCCGGGACCCGGGGCCTTTTCAGTCAGGGAAGCAGCCTATTCCAGGCCGAAGGCACCGGTCTCCAGTTCCTTTTTGATCACGCTCATGAACTGGTCGGCCACGGCGCCGTCCACGATGCGGTGGTCAAAGCTGAGGCCCGAATACATCATCTGGCGGATAGCGATGGCATCGCTGCCATTCGCGTCCGTCACGACCACCGGCCGCTTGACGATGCCGCCGATGGACTGGATGGCCACCTGCGGCTGATTGATGATGGGCAGCCCAAAGATGTCCCCGAAAACGCCTGGATTCGTGATGGTGAAGGTGCCGCCGCTGATCTCATCGGGCACCAGCTTCTTGGACCGCGCCCGGTCCGCCAGGTCGTTCAGGGAGCGCGCCAGGCCTCCCAGGTTCAAGCTGTCGGCGTGTTTCACCACCGGCACGATGAGGCCCCAGTCCAGGGACACGGCGATGCCCAGGTTGATGTCCTGCTTGTAGACGATGTTGTCGCCGTCCACCGAGGCGTTCACCACCGGGAAGGCCTGCAACCCTTTGATGACGGCCTTCATGATGAAGGGCATGAAGCTCAGCTTGGTGCCGTAGGATTCCTCGAAGGCCTTGCGGTGCTTGGCCCTGAGCCGCGCCACGTTGCTCATGTCAATTTCGAAGACGGTGTAGACATGGGGGCTCACGCGCAATTTAGAGTTCACCATGTTTTCGGCGATGAGCTTGCGCATGCGGGTCATGGGTTCGACTTTCACCCGTTCCCCGGCGCCGAAGGCCGGAACATGCGCGATGGGTGGAACGGCCAAGCCAGGCACAGCACCCATGGTCGGGGCGCTGGGATCGTGGGTGGGCGCCATCCTGGGCATGTCGCCCGAGGTGGGCGCGGGGGCCTGGGATGCTCCCACGGGAGCGGAGGCGCCCTTGGCCAGGAAGGCTTCCATGTCCTCCTTGGTGACCCGGCCTTGCTGGCCGGTGCCTGGCACCCGAGTAAGGTCCACATTGTGCTGTTTCGCCATTTCCCGCACCAGCGGCGAGGACATGGTGCGTAGGCGGCCCTCCAGGCTATTGTCATCGTCCTCGGTGCTCATGGGGTGGACCGGCGCGGCCAACGAGGTCAGGGCGGAGATGGGAGCTGTGGCGGCGGGCGCTGTGGCGGCTCCCTTGCCGAACTCCGAGGCATCGCCCAGGCGGGCCACCACACTGCCCACGGGCACGGTGATGTTCACGTCCACCAGGATCTCCAACAGGACGCCCTGGATGGGGGAGGGAATCTCCGCGTCCACCTTGTCGGTGCTGATCTCGTACAGGGTTTCGTCCTTGCCGATCTGCTCGCCGACTTTGCGATGCCATTTCAGGATGGTGGCTTCGGCGATGGATTCGCCCATCTGGGGCATGACGACATCAAAGGCCATGGTGTTCTCCTTAGCTGGGTTCAGGCGGGGTTTTCAAATGATGGTCCGTGATCTGCTGGAAGGCGTGGGCGACTTCAAGGAGTTTCACATCTGACAGAGAGGGTCCAATCAGTTGCACGCCCACGGGAAGTCCTTTGAAAAATCCCCCGGGCATGGAGAGGCAGGGCAGGGCCGCGAGGGGTGTGGTGACCGTATAGGCATCCGCCAGGTACATGGCCATAGGGTCGAGGGTCTTGTCGCCGAGTGGAAAGGCCACGCCGGGGCTGACGGGGGTGGCGATGAGGTCCACCTGCTCGAAAGCGTCGGTGAAATCCCGGGTGATGAGCGTGCGGGCCTTCAAGGCCTTCAAATAAAAGGCGTCATAATAGCCCCTGGAGAGACAGAAAGCGCCCAGCAGGATGCGCCGTTTCACTTCGGGTCCGAAGCCCTGCTCCCGGGTTCCGGACATCATTTCCGCCAGGTTGCCGGAGGGTCGGCGGGCTCCGAAACGCACACCATCGAAGCGGCTCATGTTGCTGCTCACCTCGGAGGTGCAGATCAAGTAATAGGTATCGATGGCGTAGGACGTGTGGGGCAGGGAAATCTCCACCAACTCGGCCCCCTCGTGCTCAAAGGTTGCGAGGGCCTGCTGGACGAGAGCCCGCACCCCAGGCTCCATACCTTCGCCGAAATACTCCTTGGGCACTCCGATGCGCAGACCTTTGATGGGCGCGGCATTCAGCCAATCCAAACGCTCCCGCCCAGGGAGGTCCAGGCTGGTGGAATCCATGGGGTCCCGGCCGGCCATCACGCCGAGGCCCGCTGCCACGCCTGCGGCGGTCCGGGAAACCGGTCCCACCTGGTCCAGGCTCGAGGCCATCGCGGTCAGGCCATAGCGGCTGAGCGCGCCATAGGTGGGCCGAAGCGCGGTCACGTTGCAGAAGCCGGCTGGCAGGCGCACGGAACCGCCGGTATCGCTGCCCAGGGCGAAGGGCGCATAACCAGCGGCGACACTCACGATGGATCCGCTGCTGGAGCCGCCGGGGACGCGGGAGGGGTCCCAGGGATTCCGGGTAGGACCGAAGGCGCTGTACTCGCCGCTGCTGCCCATGGCGAATTCATC
>JANXPB010000126.1 GCA_025357545.1 Holophagaceae bacterium | reverse complement strand
GGAACGCCTCCCGGCTCCAGCGCTCCTCGGCACTGGCCTCCAGATCTCGGACCCGCGCTGCAGAAAACCTCGCCGCTTTGCCCATGAACTCCTCCATGGACAAATATATGCAATACTTTTATGAACGCTACTTGGTATCAGCTGGTCCCGGATGGAGGCGGTAAGTTCTTCCGCTGAAACCAGGCGGCCCTCGAAGCTGCACCGGCCCGTCGCGTCCAGGGCCACGGCGGGGGGCGGCGCGCCATCCGGCGCGTCGCCGTTCAGGCGAGGAAGGATCGCCGCCTGTGCGCGGTCGATCATGGGGACCATGACGATGAAGACGATGAGCAGCACCAGCACGATGTCGATGAGCGGCGTGATGTTGATGTCGGAGATGCGCCGGGCCTGGCTGGCAGCCTGCATGTGAGCCTCCTGGAGGGATGCCCCAGGCTGCCTTCCGCGCCTGTCACGCGCCATCACGGTCCCGTGAATTGTTGGTCACGGATCCGGCGAAGGTCATGGGTGGATCATTGCATTCGCGGAATGCAATGGCCTGGGTGGCAGCAAGGCAAGGGCGCTGAAGGACACGATGCCCTCTTCTCCGCGTGGACCCCAAAAAAAGCCCCGCGCAAGCGGGGCTTGATGCACAAAAGCCCGATGAACTAGGTGCGCCGCTTGATGGACACGGACACCTTGATGTCGCCGCCATCGAGGCCCTGAGACTCGGGTTTTCTGACGGTTTCCACCTTGAGGCGGTCCCCGGCCATGCGGATCTGGTCCATGGCATCCACCGCCCGGCCGAAGGGCATGTCCTCATCGACCTTCAGGTAGATCTTGCGGCCGTTCAACTCCTGCAGGGCCACCACTGGCTGGATCTTGTCCGCCAGATCCTTGAGATCGACCTTATCGGTCTGGATCATGTAGTTCCCATCCTTGTCGATGGAAACCACGAGCGGCGGAATGCGGGGTGGCGGCGTGTTCTGCGGCTGCACCACGACCTGCGGCACGGTGACATTCTGGGCCTTGGTGAGGCCCGGCACCATGACGATGAACACGATGAGCAGCACCAGCACGATGTCGATCAGCGGGGTGACGTTGATATCGGATTTAGCTTTGCCTTTGGCTCCACCGGCGTCCATTATTTGCCCCCTTCAGGATTGGCATTCGCCTTGTCCTCCGCGGTGACGATGGACGCCTCGTCGGCGCCCCCTTCCCGGCAGGCCTGGAACAGCTTGTCCACCGCGGAGTAGGGCAGGTTGCGGTCGGCCTTCACGAAGACGCGGCGGTAGGTCAGCGCCTGGGTGCTGGCGGTGACGGAGTCCACGAACTTCTGCTTCGAGGCATCGTCGTAGATGTGGTAGACGGCGTCCTTGGCCTTCGGGTCGTCCGTGGTGACGTTGCCGGCTTCCCAGCCGCCCTTGCCGTTGGGCTTGGCCTGGAAAGTGATCTGCATGTATTTCTCGCCTTGGTTCTTTTCCACCTTGGGGCTGTGCTTGGCGAGCGGCAGGCTGACGCTGTCATTCACCGCGGGCGTGATCACGATGAAGATGATCAGCAGCACCAGCACGATGTCCACCAGGGGAGTGACGTTGATGTCGGATTTGACACCACCCTTCTTGCCACCTGCATCCATGGTGACCTCCTTTTGATGAGGAGCGCGGGGGGGTTGAGGCCCCGCGCCCCAGGGTTGGGGTGGGTTGGATCAGGCCTGGCTCTCGCGGCGGATGAACTCATCGATCATCTGGGAGGCGGCGTTGTTGATGTTGGTGACCACCTGGTCCTGCTTGTTGGTCAGCAGGTTGTAGATCCACACGGCGGGGATGGCGACGACCAGGCCCAGGGCGGTGGTGGCCAGGGCCTCACCGATGGAGCCGGCCAGGGCGTTGATGTCGCCGGCGCCCTTGGTCTTCAGGTCGCTGAAGACCTTGATGATGCCGATGACGGTGCCCAGCAGGCCGATGAAGGGGGCCAAGGCGCCGATGGTGGCCAGGGAGTTCATGCCCTTCTTGAGCAGTTCGGTGACTTCCGCGGTGCCGCGGGCGATGGCGCGCTCGACGGGCTGGATCACGTCGTGGTTGGGGTTCATGGCCTTGAGCTGCTTCTCGTACTGGAAGATGTCCAGGCCATGCTTGAGCACCAGGGCCACGTGGCTCTTGTTGTGGGTGGTGGCGGCGCGCTTGGCGGCCTCGAAATCACCGCGGCGCAGGGTGTCCATGAACAGCTTGAGGAACTTGTCGGAGGCCGAGTTGCTCTGGCTGTACATGACCGTGCGCTCGATGGCGGTGTAGATCTGCAGGGCCAGCAGAATGAAGAGGATGATGATGATGCCCTGGTTGGGAAGGGAGGCCGATTTGAAGATCTGCACCGGGCCGAAGCCGGCTTCATTGGCGCCTTCGAGGAGCCCGAGATTCAGGAAGTTGGCGAGGAGGTTCATGTTCATCCCTTCGGAAAGTTTGGTGGATGGGGTTAGCGGTTGGCAGGGGTTTCGGAAGCAGTTTTTGATTCAGGTTTCACGGCGGCCTCAGGTGCGCTGGCGGCCGGGGTGGAGGTGCCGGTGGGCGCGTTGACGCCGTCCAGCATGGGCAGGGCCGCTTCACCCGCCGGGGCGGGCAATGCTGCGGGAGCGGGTTGTCGGCCGCCGGCAACGACCAGGATGGCCGCCACCAGCGCGGTGGCGAGCCCGGCACCAAAAATGATCGACCGTTGGGTGGCAGTGTTAGTCATGGGTTCCCTTTGGTCTCGCGGCCTAGCGGAGGCGGAAGACGACATTCAGGCGGAAGCGGCTGTACTGCGCAACGCCGCCTTCCTTCTGGGGTTCGAACTTCCACTGCATGGCGAAATCCTCGGCGGCCTTCTGGAGCTGGATGGGGCCCTCCTTCGCCTTGGCCTGGGTCGGCGTTCCTTCCGGGTTGATGGTGATTTCCACCACTACCGTGCCCTGGATCTTGGCCATCTTGGCCAGGGGCGGGTACTGCAGGGTCGGGGGCTGGTACTTAACCTTCACTTGGCTGAAGTCCACTTCCAGGACTCTGCCGGTACCACCCACGACACCGCCCACCACGCCGCCAGCGACGCCGCCGACCACGCCACCCACCACACCGCCCGTGACACCGCCGGCCTGGCCGGCGCCGCTGTTCACAAGGTTGGAGCGGTCCTCCTTCTGGGTTTCCTTGGGCGTCTCAGGCACCACCTCGGTCCTGGGATCGATCTTCTCTTCATGAATGTCCGCCCGGCTAGGGCTCGCCGCAGGCGGTGGGGGCGGCGGCGGCGGGGGCGGCGGGGGCGGGGGCGCGGCATCGGCCGGATCCAGCACCACGTCGCTGATGGACTTGATGGCCTTCTTGCCCAGCTCGGTCTGCGAGCCCAGGTAGATCGCGAATCCGCCAAAGACTGCATAGGTTAGGAGGGTGAGAGGTACGGTCACCAGCGGATTGGCCCGCCGTACCTCATCGTTGCCCGCGGACAACGAGGTCTTGTAGACCGCATCCTCCAGCGTCTCCGGCTTTTTGGCCGGGGCGGACGCAGGTTTGGGATCATTGCTCATGCGGCTCCCTGAAAAGATCCGGGTGAAAAGGAAGAGAGCCGGATCCGCACATCCGCGAATTCGGCTCAACTGAAAAAGGATAAAGATCTGGGACGGGCCCGAGGGCTAAGATGACAACCGGAGCTCAGCCCGTCAAGGTGAAATTCTTCGGAGTTCCGCACCATCATTACATCTGCGGATTGTTCCATTCCCGTGACAAGCCCCCCGGCCAGCGTCATGGACCCGTGACCGTTCACCCTCCGACCCAGGTAATGTCACCGCTATGTCACTAATTTCCGATTTTGAATTCCGCCCCGGGCCGGCACCCGCTGAGGGGCTTGTGACCAAAGCCCGCGCGGGCAGCTTCCAGACCGCCCATGGCGGGGTGCTCACGCCCGCCTTCATGCCCGTGGGCACCCAGGGCACCGTGAAAGGCATCACCCCGACACAGCTCCGCGCCATCGGTCCCCAGGTCATCCTGGGCAACACCTATCACCTGGGCCTGAGGCCTGGAGACGAGCTGGTGGCGAGCCTTGGCGGCCTGCACAAGTTCATGGGCTGGGAGGGGCCGATCCTCACGGACAGCGGCGGCTTCCAGGTCTTTTCGCTCGCGGGGATGCGGAAGATCAGCGAAGCGGGCGTTGCCTTCCAGAGCCACATCGATGGCTCGCCGCACTTCCTGAGCCCCGAGCGCGCCATGGAAATCCAAGCCAACCTCGGTTCCGACATCGTCATGGCCTTGGACGAATGCCCGCCGGGGCAGATGGAGCGCGGGGCCCTGGAATTGAGCATGGCCCGGACCACGCGCTGGCTGAAGCGCTGCCGCGATTTTCCCCTGGCGCCGCACCAGGGGCTCTTTGCCATCAACCAGGGGGGCACCCACCTGGACCTGCGGCGGGACCACCTGCACCAGATCCTCGAACTCGACGCGGCCGCACCTTTCCAAGGCTTCGCGGTGGGCGGCCTCAGCGTGGGAGAACCCAAGGAGCTGATGAACGCCACCCTGGCGGAATTCGTGGAGGAGCTGCCCGTCAACCGGGCCCGCTACCTTATGGGCGTGGGCACTCCGGAGGACCTGCTCTTCGGCATCGAGCAGGGCGTCGACCTCTTCGACTGCGTACTGCCCAGCCGTGAAGCACGGCATGGCCGGCTGCTGACTTCCCGCGGCCGGATCAACATCAAGAACGCCCGGCACCGGGCCGCGGACCTGCCCCTGGATCCGGCGTGCGACTGCTATACCTGCCGCACCTTTTCCCGGGCCTACCTGCACCACCTGCTGCGCGCCGGCGAGCTGCTGGCATTCACGCTCAACACCATCCACAACCTGAGCTACACTGTAGGGCTTACCCGAGCCGCGCGCCTGGCCCTGCTGGACGGCCGATTTCCGGCCTTTGCGTCCTCGGCCCGCGAGAACTGGAACACCGAGGAGCCTTGATGATGAATGTCGCATTGCTACAAGCCGCCGGAGGCCCCCCCGCCGCCATGCAGTTCCTGCTCTTCGGGGGCATGGCCGCCCTTTTCTACTTCCTGCTCATCCGCCCCCAGTCGAAGGCCCGCAAAGACATGGAAGCGCGCCTTTCCACGCTGAAGTCCGGCGACGAGGTGATCCTCAGTTCCGGTCTCTACGCCACCATCGACCGGGTCGAGGAAAAGGTCCTGTGGCTGAAGCTGGGCAACTCCACGGTGAAGGCCAAGCGCCATGCGGTGGTGGCCCTGGCCGCGGAACCGGATCCGCAGAATTGAACCAGCTCCTCGGCCCCCGCGGTTCCTGGCGACGCCGGAACCCCGTGCCTGCAGCCTGCAGCTTGTCCTTAAGGAATTCATCGTGAGCAAACGGTCCCTTTTCCGCCTGGTCTGGACGCTGCTGATCTGCGCGGCCTGCGCGTATTTCTTCGTCCCGCTTTCCAAGGTCCGCCTGGGCCTGGACCTCCGTGGGGGCGTCCATTTCGAGCTGGAGGTCCAAGGCCAGGAAGCCCTGGAAGCGGACCTCCGGGACACCCGCGACCGCATCCAGGAGCGGCTCCAGGAGAAGGCCATCACCGGCGTCACGGTGAAGTCCGACACGAGTTCCGTCCGGGTGGACGGCGTCACGCCGGAAACCCAGGCCGCGGTCACCAAGATCATCTCCAATTTCGGCGGCTACACCATCACGGAGCAAGGCCCGGCCCGCATCCTCACCCAGAAGGACTTCTATCAGAAGTCGTTGAAGGAAGACGCCAACAAACGCGCCCAGCAGATCATCGAAAACCGCATCAACCAGTTCGGCGTGGCCGAGCCGGAGATCACGCCCAGCGGCGCCGAGGGCAACCGCATCGTCGTGGAGCTGCCGGGTGTCGGCGAGGCCGAGCGCGAGCGCATCAAGGGCCTGCTTTCCACGCCCGGGCGCCTGGAAGTGCGCCTCCTGTCCAAGAAGCAGCCCAACCAGATCCCCGTGAAGACCGAGGCCGAGGCGCTGGCCTACCTTGGCGGCGCGCTGCCCGAGGGCACCGAACTGTTCCCCGAGCTGGTGGAAGAACCCACGGTCGTCACCAACCAGATGAAGGCCGCCATCCGCGCCGCCAAACCCGGCGAGAAAAAGACCGACAACGTGCGGCAGTGGGTGCTGCTCGAAACCAAGGTCTACTACGACGGCGGCGCCATCACCGATGCCCGCCGCGGCCAGGACCAGATGGGCACCAACACGGTGAATTTCACCCTGAACCGCGAAGGTGCCGACGCCAACGCCAAGCTCACGGAAATCGCGTCCAACGAGGGGCGCCAGTTCGCCTTCCTGCTGGACCGGAAAGTCATCAGTGTGCTGCGGTCGGAACAAAAGATCATCGGCGGCGGCGTGGAGATCAAGGGCAGCTTCAACCAGCAGCAGGCGGACGACCTTTCCCTCAAGCTGAAGAGCGGCTCTCTCCGGGCCTCCATGAAGTTCCTGGAAGAGCAGTCCATGGAAGCCAGCCTCGGCGCCGATTCCATCCGGCATGGCATCACCGCGGCCGTGGTCGGTTTCGGAACGATCATCCTCTTCATGCTGCTCTGGTACAAATGGTCCGGGCTCAACGCCATCGTGGCCCTCACGGTGAACCTCATTGTGATGCTCGGCCTGCTGGGCTCTTTCCAAGCCACCATCACGCTGCCGGGCATCGCGGGCTTCGCCCTGACCCTGGGCATGGCCGTGGACGCCAATATCCTGATCTTCGAGCGCATACGGGAGGAGCTGGACGCGGGCAAGAGTGTGTCGGGCGCCATCCAGGCGGGCTTCGACAAGGTGTTCTGGACCATCGTGGACGCCCACGTGACCCAGCTCTTCGCAGCGCTGCTGCTCTTCATCTTCGGCACAGGCCCCGTCAAGGGCTTCGCCGTGTCCCTGACCGTCGGCGTCGTGGCTTCGCTGTTCACCTCGATCTATGTGAGCCGCTTCATCTATGACTGGGTGCTGGAACGGCATCCCGGCACCAAGACCCTTTCGGTTTAAGCGAGACCACGCATGCGCATCTTCGAGAAACTTCCCCATATCGACTTCATGAAATGGAAGGGCGTGGCCCTTGCCATTTCGTGGGGCATCATCATCCTCTGCCTGCTGCTCGCGCGGCCCTTCACCAGCCACAGTCGCGTCAAGGTGGGCATGCAGTTCACCGGCGGCATCGACATGATGGTGCGCTTCCGCATCCCCATGGAGGCCGACCAGATCCGCAGCGCCCTCCAGAACGGGGGCGTCAACGGCGCGGTGCTGGTGCGCTACGCGAGCCCGGCCGGCACCGAGGACTATTCCATCAAGGTGAAGGCCAAGGAGGGCCAGGACTCCAAGGATTCCACCGCCCAGATCAACAAGATCCTGGACGTGCTGAAGGCCCTCGATCCCCAGAGCAAGACGGATTCCCGCCACGACCTCAACACCGAGTCCGCCCTGGCCCTGTCGGGCAAGTGGTACGACGCGAACCTGCTCGGGGTGAAGGGCGACGAACAGAGCCGCCACGCCGTCTACGACGGCTGGGCCGGCAAGGTGACCGAGGCCCGCGGCGCGAAGGGCGCCATCACCGACTACAGCCAGCTCCCGGCAGACCTGCCCCAGCCCCTCAAGGACATGGTCAAGAAGGAGTACCGCCTCGGCAACATGACCCTGGGCCGGTTCGAGAGCTTCTCACCGTCCATCTCCGGCGAGTGGACCCGCAAGACCCTGGCGGCGGTGTTCTGGGCCAGCGTGGCCATCCTGCTCTACGTCATGTTCCGGTTCACCATGAGCTTCGCCGTCGGCGGCATCGTGTCGCTGATCCATGACGTGCTGATGGCCCTCGGGCTCTTCGTGCTGTTCGGGTACGAGTTCTCGGTGCCGGTGGTGGCGAGCTTCCTGATCCTCATGGGCTATTCCATGTCCGACACCATCGTGGTCTTCGACCGCATCCGAGAGAACAGCCACAAGCCCGAGTATCGCCGCGTCACCATCACAAAGCTCGTGAACGACTCCATCAACCAGACCCTGAGCCGGACCATCCTCACCTCCCTGTCGGTGCTCTTCGTGGCCTTCTGCCTGCTGGTGTTCGGCGGTCCGGCGCTGCGGGACCTCAGCTTCCCCATCTTCATCGGCGTCATCACCGGCACTTACTCTTCCATCTACATCGCCGCGCCGGTGGTGGTGTACTGGGACCAGTGGTTCGGCGGCAAGGACAAGCTGAAGCAGCACGCTTAGTACATGCAGCACGCATTTCTGGCGGCGTGCCTGTTGGCCCTGGTGGCCTGCGACACGCCGCCTGCCTTTGTCCTGAAACGGACGCTCTCGGGCCGCGCCTACAAGGTCCAGCGCGCCGGGCAGGTCCAGTTCGGCGAGGGGGGTGGCAAGGCGCTGCTACTGCTCTACCAGACCGACCGGCCGCTCAGCGACCGCACGGGCATGGAGGCCGAGGCGCGTGACCTGCTGGCCCTGCTCCAGCCCGAGGCCGACCGCGTCGGCTTAGGTCTCGCCATCGTGCAGGCCAACAGCTACCCCAAGGGCATGCGGTTCGCATCCAAGGCCAGCTTCGCCTTCGAGTTCGAGAGGCGCGCCGATGGCAGCTGGTCGCTGAAGGCTCCAGCCTCCAAGCCCTGAGCCCGGAATCATTCCGGTTCAGGCCGGCGCCTCAGCTTTCGAAGCTCAGCCACCCCGCCCGGCCCGGCACAGCATGGCGGGTCATTTCCTTCGCGGGAGGATTCGCGGCTTTCAGCTCCGGCAGCCAGTCCGTGTGGGTGCGGGCCCGCACGTCGCGGGCCCGCAGGCCCTGCAGGAAAGCATCGAAGGCGCCGTGCAGCATCCCCCCCTCTACCTCGGTGTGGAGGGCGTAGACATTCAAGGCGTCCTCGCGGATGAGCCCCCACACTGTCGTGTTCACATCCCCTTCGCTCATGCCATCGAGGCCGTAAAGCTCGTCCAAAGTGGGCAGGGTCGTGGGGATCTGCAGGGTCGACAGGACCCGGCCATTCACAATGGGATAGAAGGGCGCAAGGCCACGGCAATCCCCAGCGTAATCGAGCCCGTATTGTTCCTGCAGTTCCAGGGTGGTGTCGTTGCAGCGCCAGGCGGGACTCACGGCGCCCCGGGCCTGAAAACCGAAGACTTCGTGGAAGGCGCCGTGGCACCGGGTGTACCAGTCGCTGAGCCAGGCCCGGGATTTACGGTCCAGCAGGTCGTGGTACTGCACGTGATCCCAGGCGTGGATGCCCACTTCGTGGCCCGCGGCGCGGGCCGAGCGCAACTCCGCGGCGGCCCGGCGGTGGATGACCGGGGCGGGCAGCAGCACGCCGTACATGAGCGTCTTCAGCCCATACATCTGGGGCGCCTTGGTGCGCCGCATCTTGGCCAGGAAGCCCTTGCGGAATACGCGCCGGAGCGCCTTGCCGCTATTGTCGGGCCCGAAGCTGAAATAGAAGCTGGCCTGCATGCGGTGCTTGTCCAGCAGGCGCAGCAGCGTGGGGATGCCCTTGAGGGAACCTTCCAGGGTGTCCACGTCCACGCGCAGCGAGATGGATTTCAAGGGAGGAGCCTCAATCCAGGCCTTCGGGCGTCCGCAGGCTTTCCGAACGGTCCGTGCGCCGATCCTGGATGAAGCGCCGCAAGGCCTCGTGGCCTTCCCCTGGCAGACCCCAGAAGACAACACCCACGCGGGTCGGCAGCGTATCGCCCTCCATGTGCATCAGGTGCCGGATCTCGCCGTGGGTGCTGAAGAAAGCACCATTGGGAAGGGTTGTTTCCACGACCACCCGTTGCCGCAGCGGCAGGTTGGCGTTGTCGGGCAGAGCCAAACCCATGCCCGTCTCCGTAAGATTGAGCACCTTGACTTCCCAAGCCTGCTCGGAGGTCCGCAACGTGCCGACCAGGGGCGTCTGGTCCGCCGCCGCCACGCGCATGTCGCGCCGGCGCTTCAGCTCCAGGCCCTGGGTGGGCCAGGCGATGCGCAGGACCGGCGGGAACATCGTGTCGCCCTCGCTGGCCACCAGGGGCGCCGCCACGGTGCTGTCCAGGGTCACCACCTGGTCCCCCAGGATGATGGAGAGCGTCACCGCAGTGCCTTCCACCGGCAGCTGATCCCGGCGTTTGGCGCCGCTCACATGCAGGGCCACGCCGGGTTCCACCCCACTGAACTTCAGGTCCCCCATTATCCGGTTGGTGCCCTGGGCCCGCAGGCTCACGGAGGCCCGCAAAGCCTTGGCCTCCCGCAGCATGGTTTCGATTTCCTCATCGCTCGGGTAGATCAGGTCGCTCATGTCAGTCCTCGGAGGAATCCAGAAGGAACTCAGACGCCATAGGCCAAACGGTCCGCCAGGTGCGCGTGGAGACCCGCCTGGCGGATGGCGCGGGCGGCGCCCTTGTGGTCGTAGTCGAGACGGTGAAGCCGCAGGCGCCGCCTCTCCGGATCGAAAGTCATGAAGGACAGCCGCGGATCCCGGTCCCTGGGCTGGCCCACCGACCCGGGGTTCACCAGGTAGCGACAGTCCTTGCGGAGGCTGAACCACTCCCCCTCGACAAACGAGATCCAGTTCAACTGATGGGCCGAGTCGTCCAGCTCGAAACAGCCCGGCAGGTGCGTGTGGCCAAAGAAGCAGATCTGGCCGTCAAAAGTGTCGAACGCCGTGAGCGCATCCCTCGGGTGCAGCAGGTAGGCGTCTTCGTCCAGGGGCGAACCATGGGACAGCACGTAGTCTTCGCCCACTTCAAGGGGCCCCATCGGCAGCGATTCCAGGAAGTGCAGGTTTTCCCGTGACAGCCGCTCCTGGGTCCATTCCGCGGAACCCCGCGCCGGGCCGCTGAAGGCCAGGGCCAGCTCGAGACCCGCGCAGACCTTGTCGTGGTTGCCCCGCACGCTGACGCGCGGCTTCAGGTCCCGGATCAGGTCCAGCACCTGGTTGGGGTGGGCGCCATAGCCCACCAGGTCCCCCAGTAGCGCGAAGCGGCTCACCGCCCGCCGCTTGGCATAGCGCAGCACCACCCGCAGCGCATGCAGGTTGGAATGCAGGTCGGAAAGGATGATGTCCATGGGCAGGGCGATCAGTCTACCGTGTCCGCCAGGCATTCCGCGATCTCCTCCGCCCTGCGGCCGCAGGGCAGGATCATCGGCAGCCCGCACCAGTTCTGTAAGCGCAAGCGATGGCGCGCCATGAAAATATTCCGGTCCTGGGCCAAGGGCCGGTTGGAATCCCCCGCGACGCGGCTCCAGGCGACTCCAGGCGGCTCCGCAAGCCAAAGCACCGCGAAGCCCGCCGAGCTGAGGGCGCTCCGGGTCCCGGGGCTCTCCCAGGCCCCGCCGCCCAAGGCCAGCACCGAAGGGGCGCCGAGGCAGGCTTTCAGAACCTCTGTCTCCAGCTGGCGAAAGGCCGCCTCGCCCTGGGCTTCGAAAATTTGGGGGATGCCCAGGCCCGCGCGGGCCTCGATGAGAGCGTCCAAATCCAACACCGGCGAGCCCAGGCACGGCCCCAGCGCCGCGGCGAGGGCGGACTTCCCCACCCCGCTGCCGCCCGTCAAGGCGATGCCCTGCCCCTTCCTGAAGGGTGGTTGAGCCTTCCACCGCGCACCCTGCGCCGTCCAGGCGAGGTCCCTTGGATCGTGGCGGTCCCATTCACTGATGAGGGCGATGCTTGCGGCACCGGCCGCGAACACCCCCTCGAAATCAGCACGGCCGATGCCACCGATGGCGATGGGCGCGATGTCCTTGGCTCGCAGCGCCACGCAGCCCCGGCGCAGGCCTTCAAGACCGATGGGGGCCGCATGATCGGACTTGGTGGCCGTGGCACGATAGGGCCCCACGCCCGCATGATCGCAGGCCGCATTCACCTGGGACCACTCCGATTCATCGTGGGTGGAAGTGCCGATATGGACCCGCTCCAAATACGGCAGGCGGCGCGCTTCCGCAGGCGGCAGGTCCGTCTGGCCCAGATGCAAGCCCCAGGGCTCGAGTCCCCCCTGCACCGCCAACACCGCCAGATCCGCCCGGTCGTTCACGCAGATGAGCGGCCAGCCGCCATTGTCGAAGGAAGTTTGCAATGCAGTGAGCAGTTCTTCGTACTGAACCCTGGCCTCCAGCGGCTTGCCGCGGAACTGCACGAGCGGGAATCCAGCCTCGCCGAAAGCTTTTACTTGCTCCGATAACGATTCGGCCCGGCGCGAGTCGGTGAGCGGGTAGATGGGGGGGAGATTGATCATTTAAAAACACCACGCGGAGGGTAGCGGAGGGTTGCTGAGGAAAACAAACTCTTAAGACTTCGATCGTGTCAGTCGCGCCATTCCTTTCTCCGCCTCCCTCCGCGGGGTGTATTTTTCCCCTCATGCAGCCTCTTCGTCTGGGTATCGCTCCGCGATACGCGAGGCCTTGCCGCGCTGGATCTGGACCATTCCGTTCATTCGTAAACGCATTCATTCCCCTGTGTCAGGCTGCTTCTTCTTCCTCAAACTGCAGTCGCACGAGTTTGGCGTAGTGGCCGTCGAGGTCCATCAGGGTGTTGTGGGTGCCGCGCTCGATGATGCGGCCCTGGTCCATGACCCAGATCTCGTCGGCCTCCTTGATGGTGCTCAGGCGGTGGGCGATGGTGAAGGTGGTGAGCCGGTGGCTGACGTGCTCGATGACCGCCTGGATCTTGGCCTCGGTCTCGGAGTCGATATTGGCGGTGGCTTCGTCCAGCAGCAGGATGCCGGGCTCCAGGTAGAGCATCCGGGCGAAGGCCAGCAACTGCCGTTCGCCAGCGCTGAGCTTTTGGCCGCGTTCGCCCACCTGGGTTTCGAGGCCCAGGGGCAGGCCTCCCACCAGGTCCTTGAGCTGGCTCTGCTCCAGCACCGAGGCCAGGCGCCCCGCATCCCGGGGGCGGCCCAGCACGATGTTGTCCTCCAGGGTGCCCGAGAACACAAAGACGTCCTGGAGCACGAGGCCGAAGAGGGAGCGCAGGGCGGGCAATTTCAGATCCCGGAGATCGGCGCCATCCACCGTGATGCACCCCTCGCCCACGTCGTAGAAGCGCATGAGCAGGTTGATGAGCGTGCTCTTGCCGGCGCCAGTATGGCCCACCACCGCGACGCGGCAGCCCTTTGGAATGGCCCCGCTCAATTCATTGACGACGCTGCGGCCTCCGGCGTCATAAGCAAAGGAGACCTTTTCGAATCGGATCTCTCGTTCGAAGTTCACAGGCTTGGGTTCCGGTACCTCGTGGATCTCGTCGTCATTATCCAGCAGCACGAAGATGCGCTCGCTGGATGCCATGGCCGTCTGCATCACGTTGTAGCGCTCAGCGAGTTCGCGGATGGGCCGGAAGAAACGACCCGAAAGCTGCACGAAGGCGAACAGCAGGCCCCAGGTCAAGGTGCCCATTTCGAGCTTGATACCGCCGTAGTAGATGATGGCCGCGAGGGTGGCCGAGGTGATGAATTCCACCACCGGAAAGAACACGGCATAGGCGAAGATCGTGCGGAGGAAGGCGTCCAGATAGCTGCGGTTGAGCTGCTTGAAGCCGGCGTTGCTATCCGTCTCCCGGGCGTTCATCTGCACCAGGCTCACGCCGGAGAGTTGTTCCTGCAGATAGGACTGAATGGCGGCGTAGCGTCCTTGGGTTTCGCGGAAGGCCTCGCCGGCCTTGCGGCGGAACACTTCAGTGGCGAAGAGCAGGGGCGGCATGATGGCCAGCGCCACCACCGCCAGGCCGGCGTTCTTGCTGAACATCCAGATGACGATGGCCAGCAGGGACAGGGCGTCCCCCACGATGGCCACGAAGCCGCTGGAAAACATCTCGTTCAGGTTCTGCACGTCGCTGGTGACGCGGGTCATGAGCCGGCCCACGGGATTGCGGTGGAAGAAATGCGTGGACCGGCGCATGAGATGGGTAAACAGCTCCATGCGCAGGTCGAGCATGGCCCGCTGCCCCACCCAGGCCAGCAGTGCGAAGCGGGTCATCTGCACCGCGAAGGCTGCCACCAGCGCGCCCAAGAACCAGGCCACCAGCGTCGCGGTACCGCGCATCGAGCCCGTGGCCATGAACCGGTTGATGAGCTGGAGTGTGAATTGCGAGGGCAGCACCTCCAGGACCGCACCGCCCACCATCAACGCCAGCAGGCCCAGGAGCCCAAGCCAGTATGGCTTCAGGTAGGAGAGCAGCCGCACCAGCAGCGTGTGCCGCAGGGACCGCCCCTCCACCTGATCGCTCTGAAAGAAGGTGCCTTCCTGGTCGGCCATGGGGCGATTCTCCCACGGTTGGCTGCCAGGCCGGGCCGCTCCATGCTGAAATGGAGACTTCGTCGGCATCCTCCATCCGTGATGAAGGCGCTGCACCCTTAAGCCATTGAGGAGTCCTCCAAATGCACCATGTCCTGTTTTCCCTGGTGGCCTCCGCCCTATTGCTGGGCGCGCAGGCGGCTCCGCCAAGGCCACCGAATGCTCCCGCTGGCCAACGCATGAAGCAGGATGTGGCGGTCCTAGCAGGACCGCGCATGGGCGGGCGGGGGGACGGCACTGAAGGCCTGGACCGCGCGGCGGAGTTCGTGGCCCGCCGCTACCGCTCCCTGGGCATCCAAGTCCAACGCGAAACCTTCCCCTTCCTGGCAGGCGTCGAGGTGGAGGAAGGCAAGGCCTTTCTGGGCAAGGGGGACAGCCAGCAGGCCCCCCTTGAGTGGGGCAAGGACATCGAGGCGACCAGCTTCAGCGGCAATGGCGTATTCAATTCCAAGGCCCTGGCTTTCGCGGGCTACGGCATCCAGGCGGGCCCCTACAATGATTTCAACGGCGTTGATTTCACGAGCAAAGTAATCATCATCGCCCGTGACCTGCCGGACATCCCGGCCTTCGCGTCCCTGAGCGCCGAAGAGCGCAGTCTGCGCGGAAGGCTGCGCCGTTTCGAACACGCTCGCATCGGCGGCCTGATTCTGCTGGAGGAAGGCGATGCCCCCCGGCCCCTCAAGCTCATCGCCGACATCGCCACCTTTCCGTATCCGGTGGTCAGCATGCCCGCCCGGGCCCTGGCGCCGGTCTGCGGCGACCTCAACGCCCGACTCCAGAAGATCCGCCAGACCGGCCAGCCCCAAAGCGTGGATTTCGTGTGGGCACCCTGGTCTTTCATGGGGCTCACTTTGGAATTGGAGCGCAAGGAAGTGGACGTGCCCAATATCCTAGCCACCCTCCCCGGCACCGATCCCGTCTTAAAAAAAGAAGTCATCGTCCTGGGCGCGCACCTGGACCACCTGGGCCTGGGCGACCGCCACAGCCTGGGCGGTGAACCCGCCAAAGGACGGGTCCATCCCGGCGCCGACGACAACGCCTCCGGGACCGCGCTGTTGCTGGAGCTGGCGCGGCAGCTGAAATCAGCCAAGCCCAAACGCACCATCGTGTTCGCCCACTTCTCCGGCGAGGAAGAAGGCCTGCTCGGGTCGGCGGAATGGATCAAACACCCCACCGTGCCCCTGGATTCCGTGAAGGCCATGGTCAACTTCGACATGGTGGGGCGCATGGATCCGAAGCATTCCATGCTGTTGCTGGGTGGGCTGGGCGCGCCGAAGGCCGCCTTGGAACAGGCCAAGGCCTTGGCGCCCGCAGGCCTTGAGATCGGCGGCGACCTGGGGGCGGCGGCGGGCTCGTCCGACCACCTGAGCTTCGCCCTGGCGAAGATTCCGACCTTCTTTTTCTTCACGGGCCTGCACTCGGACTACCATCGCCCCTCGGACACCGCCGACAAAATCAACGCCGCGGGCATGGCCCTGGTGGCGAGCTATGCGCGCACCCTGGTGCTGGACCTGGCCAATGCCGAACACACCCCTGCCTTTGACCCGGAAACGACCAAGCTCCCCGCGGGCCATGGCGCCCTGGGGCTGAAGGTGAGCTTCGGGGTCCTCCCCGACTACGCC
>JANXPB010000114.1 GCA_025357545.1 Holophagaceae bacterium | reverse complement strand
GGAACGCCTCCCGGCTCCAGCGCTCCTCGGCACTGGCCTCCAGATCTCGGACCCGCGCTGCAGAAAACCTCGCCGCTTTGCCCATGAACTCCTCCATGGACAAATATATGCAATACTTTTATGAACGCTACTTGGTATCAGTCAGTCTTTCTTCGCCCCATCCAATTCCTGGATGGTGGCGATGGAGGGCTTCCGCTCCAATTGGATCCGCCGTGCGGAGGCCTCCACTTGCCGCATCACCCGCAGCAGATTGCCGCCCGCCAATTTCCGCAGGTCCGGGTCGCGCCACCCGCGATGGATGAGCTCGGCGAACAGCGACGGGTAGCAGGAAACGTCCTCCAACCCCTGGACCGTGCCGGCGGGATCGCCATAGTAATCGCCGGCGATGCCCACGTGGTCGATCCCGGCGACCTCCCGCATGTGGTCGATGTGGTCGGCGACCTGGCGGATGGTGGCCCTCGGCGAGGGGCCGTGCGTGGCCAGGTAGGCCTGTTTCCGGGCCTCGAATTCGCTGCTGCCGATGGCCAGCCCGGCAAGGGACTTGTTCATGGGCGCATCCCAGTCCATGACTGCCTTCGAGACGAAGGACGGAATGAAGGTCACCATCACCAACCCGCCATTCCTCGGCAGGCGCTTCAGGATTTCATCTGGCACATTGCGGGGGTGGTCCACAATCGCCCGGGCGCAGGAATGGGAGAAGATCACCGGCGCTTCGGTGGCGTCCAAGGCATCCCGCATCACGTCCGGCGACACGTGCGACAGATCCACCATCATGCCAAGGCGGTTCATCTCATGGACCACCGCCTTGCCGAAGGGCGTCAGGCCGTGGTGTCTGGGCGTGCCCAGGGCCGCGTCCGCCCAATCCAGGGTGACGTTGTGGGTGAGGGTCATGTAGCGCGCCCCCAGATCGTAGTAGGCCCGCAAGGCCCCCAGCGAATTCTCGAGGACATGGCCACCCTCCATGCCCAGCAGCGAGGCGATGCGGTGATGGCGGCGGGCCCTTTCGATATCGGTGGCGGTGAGCGCCAGCTGCAGCGCTTCGGGGTACTTGGCGACCATCCGCAGGGCGATGTCGAGCTGCTCCAGCTGGGTCTTGGCGTAGCCCGTGGTGATTTCCCCGGGCACGTAGACCGACCAGAACTGGGCGCCGACGCCGCCGGCGCGGAGCCGTGCCAGGTCCGTGTCGCCGGAGGTTTTGTGGCGCAGGTCGTAGGCCTCCACATCCATGGGCGGCTTGCCGCTTTCCCGGATCACCCAGGGCAGGTCGTTGTGCCCGTCCACCAGGAGGCTGGAATGCAGCAGTGCCTTGGCGTGGCGCAGGTCTGCTTCCGGAGTTTGAGCTGCCAACAGGATCGGCAGGCACGCGGACAGCAGGGGTGCGAACTTGGCGGCGCGCATGGGGCTCTCCGGAGGTTCCCCCGAAGATGCCAGAGGGAGCGCGGCGGACCTAGTTTTTCTTGAAGGCGTCCTGGATGCCTTTGCCAGCATCCTTGGCGCCCTTCGCAATGCCCTTGCCCGCTTCCTTCGCGCCCTTGCCAACGGCCTTGCCGCTGTCCTTGGCGACCTGGCCCACCTTCTTGCCTCCGGTCTTGGCGGCATGGCCGACTTTTTTCCCGGCGTGGCCCACATCCTTGCCAGCGTCTTTCATATCGGACTTGACCTGTTCCTTGGTGCCCTGCGCCGGAGCCGCACCGGCGGAGAGGAGAACGGCAAGGGCAAGAACTGACGCGTGCAGATGGAACATCGGGCCTCCGGGTTGGCGTCTAGTATAGGCCTGGGGCCCAACCTCAGTTGATGCGAGGGCAGCGGGCCCGGTTCCAGATTTCCCGCCGATCTGGTCCGCAGCTCCACTAACGGGCCAGTTGGCCTCGGCTCTCCCTGCTGTTCGCCGATGCTCCGACAGGCGACACTGGAGGGATGGACGAATTCGACGATTTTTCCGAGCACCATGAGGTTACCGAATTGCCCGGTCAGCGTTTCGGGGCCTGGGTCCGCGGGAATCGGGCGGTCCTGCTTTATGGATTGCTACTGCTGGTCGTGGCGGGCTTCCGGGGACTCTGGGCGCCCGGTGAAACCGGTCTAGGGGCCCTCGTTCGGAATTCCCCAAAGGCGATCGACGGGCCGGGAAGCCTTCTGTTCCTGTGGCTGCTGAAATTCTGCGCCCGGGTCGGCGAGGCCATTGGTTTCGGAACCGCTTGGCCCCTACGGCTGCCGGCGGTGGGAGCTTCGCTGCTGTTCCTGTTTGCCTACCGGACCTGGGCTTCGCGCTTCCTCCAAAAGGATGTGGCGAAGCTCTCCAACTTGGTGTTGTGCGCGATGCCCTTGTGGTTCTGGCAATCCCAGGTCGTCCAGGTGGACCTGGTCTTCGCCGCGGCCCTGGGCTGGAGCTGGCTCTGCTGGCTGGCAGGGTACCTGTTGCTGCGGGGCATGGCGGTGGGCACAGGTTTGGAGCATCAAGGGTGGTTCCGAAAGTCCTACGTTTGGCTCGGCGTGGCCCTTCTGCTGAAGGGGCCCTTGGCCCTGGTGCTGTCAGTCCCGTTGTGGCTCGCTTTTGGGCTGTGGCAGCGGGATCTGAAAGTCTTGAAGGCCTGCTCCTGGTCGTGGCTCCTGGGAATCCTGGCCTTGGCAGTTCTGTTCAGGGGGTTTCTGCCCGCACTGCCAATGCTGAAATTCGGGCCACTCTGGGCCTCGGGCCTCTACCTGTTGCGGGATCTATTTCCCTGGACCCTGTTGCTTCCGGCCCTTGGGCTCTTCCTGCGCGGAAGCGGCGCCCATCAGTCGCCCACGGTGCGCTTCCTGATGCTCGCAGCGGTGGTTCCATTCCTGTTCAGTTTCTGGGTTGAGGCCGGGCACGGTGCCGACCCGCTCCTCACCCTTCCTTTCCTGGCTCTGCTGTTGGGCGGGATGCTCCAACCTGTCTATGTGGAAGGGGTCAGTCTCAACCGGATCCGCCGCCTGGGAGGGATCATGGCCGCTGGACTCTGGCTCGCGGCTCTGGTGGCGGTGGCTCCGGGGTTCATCCAGCTGGGGGGTCCCGAAATCCAAGCCGCCCTATCCGCATTGGCTGGGCCCTTAAGGTTGGCGTCGCTGGTGCTGGCCCTCGGTGCCCTTTCCGTGAGCGTCCGATGCTCGATCGGTGAGGGGGAATTCCTGGTGCGCGAAACTGCGGCGACCCTTTGCGCGGCCTTCCTGATCCTTGGCACCTGGGGCTTTCACCGCCTGGACCGCGGGCGTTGCCGGTCCTTCCCGGTGGGGGATGCGGGCCCAAGCTCGACCGGGAAATAGGCCTCGGACCGGAGCGCGACTTTTGCTTCGTTCCGCCCGCGCCTTCGCGTAGGTTCGTTTCAGATGGAAGGCAGCCCATGACCCCCAACATCAAGGCCATCCCACTGATCCTCATCGGTGTGCTGCTCAATGCCGCCGCCCAGATCTGCCTCAAGAAGGGCCTGCAAGCCGCGGGTGGGCTGCACGTGGAATTCGGGGCCCTGGTCCGGGTGTTGCTGCAGCCCTGGGTGCTGGCGGGCTTGGCCTGCTATGCCGTGAGCGTGCTGGTCTGGTTGGGTGCGCTGTCCCTGGTGGATGTGAATTACGCCTATCCATTCCTGGCCCTTGGTTTCATTGCGAACGCCCTGATGGCCCGTTACTTCCTGGCGGAAATGATCCCGCCCATCCGCTGGGTGGCGCTGGCCATCATCGTGGTGGGCGTGGGGTTGCAGGCCTGGAGCGGCCGGGGGCATTGACCGTGGGATGTGGACCGGCCGGCTCTGCCTTTTCGGTTCGGGCCGGATTTCATTCATGGGTTGATGGCCTCTGGCCAGGTGCATACTTCGTGCAACCAATCCGGAGCGCCTATGATCCTGCAGAGTGACGCACCCGAATTCGCCGTGCCCGATTTTCCGGTCCACGAGATGGCCCTCCGCCGGGCCGGAGAGACCCCTCACAAGCTCGCGCTGCTGGACCTCGCCTCGGGGCGATCCTTCACCTTTCTGGAGCTGCGGGAGGCCGCGGCGAGAGTGGCGGCAGGGGTTCAGGCGCGGGGGTTCCAGGCCGGGGATGTGTTCGCCATCGCTTGCCCCAATGGCGCGGAATTTGTTCTGGCCTACTACGCGGTGTTAAGCCTCGGGGGCATTGTCACCACATTGAACCCGGCCTATACCCCTCACGAGATGGCCCATCAATTGAAGGATTCCGGCGCCGCCTGGCTGCTGGCCGCGGCGGGCATCCTGCCCAAGGCGCTGGAAGCCGCTACTGAGGCGGGTATCCGAGAAGTCTTCGTCGCGGGCCCTGGGGAAGATGGCCCGGGGGCCACGCTCTTCTCTGGCCTGGAAGGTGATCGAAACCCTTCTACGGGAACCAAAGTGGACCCTTCGCTCCAGCTCGCGGCGCTGCCCTACTCCAGTGGGACCACGGGCCTTCCCAAGGGTGTGATGCTCACCCACCGCAACCTCGTGTCGAACATGGTGCAGGGGGCCCTGTTCGGTTTGGAACCGGAGGATGTGGTACTGGGTGTGCTGCCCCTCTTCCACATCTTCGGCATGAACGTGGTCATGAACACGGGGCTCGCCACGGGCTGTTCGCTGGTGCTCATGCCCCGGTTCGACCTGGAGGATTTCCTGGGCGCCATCCAGCGCCACCGGATCACCTTCGTCTTCCTGGTGCCACCCATCCTGCTGGCTTTGGCCAAGCATCCGATGGTGGACCGCTTCGACCTTTCGAGCCTGCGCTGCATCATTTCGGGCGCCGCGCCCTTGGGTGACGGGCTCATCCGGGAGGTCCAGGCGCGCCTGCCCAATTGCCAGGTGCGCCAGGGCTACGGCCTCACGGAAACCAGTCCGGTGGTGCTGGTGTCGCCGGAACACGGCCCCACACCGCCTGGCTCAGTGGGGCGCCTGGTGGCCGGAACCGAGTGCCAGATCGTGGATCCAGCCAGCGGTGCCGTGCTGCCCTTCGGCGAACGCGGGGAACTCTGGCTGCGGGGCCCGCAGGTGATGCGGGGCTATCTGAACCGGCCCGAGGACACGGCCCAGGTCCTGGACGCGCAAGGCTGGTTCCATTCCGGCGACATCGCCATCGTGGACCCGGCCGGCTTCGTGGCCATCGTCGATCGCCTGAAGGAACTCATCAAGGTGAAGGGCATGCAAGTGGCTCCGGCGGAACTGGAGGGGCTCCTCATCGGCCACCCCGCCGTGGCGGACGCCGCTGTGATCCCGATTCCGGATGAATCCGCCGGTGAAATCCCCAAAGGCTTCGTGGTGCTGAAACCCGGCGCCAGCGCCACGGCCGACGAACTCATGGCCTACGTGGCGGCGCAGGTGGCGCCCCACAAGCGGATTCGGGTCCTGGACCTGGTGGATCAAATTCCCAAGTCGCCTTCCGGCAAGATCCTGCGCCGGGTGTTGGTGGAGCAGGAACGCGCCAAGGCGGTGTCCTGATCTGGACCAGGGTTGAGGG
The DNA here is from genome assembly GCA_025357545.1 of Holophagaceae bacterium. GTDB lineage: Bacteria > Acidobacteriota > Holophagae > Holophagales > Holophagaceae > JANXPB01. The sequence goes on along the minus strand of JANXPB010000114.1, from coordinate 18,399 downwards.
GCGAGAGTTAACAGTTGCGGGTTGAAGGTCAATGCAGAAACGGCCCCGTGGGGCCGCTCCTGTTCCTCGTACCTCACTCCCTCACACCTACATCAGGCTTGTGGCTTCTTCAGGCGCGCCTTCATCTCGTCCCGCAGGGCGGTGATGGCGGGGTCGCGTTCCACGTTGGCGGACACGCCGACGGTCTCGCCGAGCTTGCTGGTCATGAGGAGGCCCAGCAGGTTCTCGATGAGGTTGCCGCCGCCGCCCGTGCCCGAGGCCATGTTGATGCGGGGCACGATGTCGAGCTGGCCCTTCTCGACGGCTTCGGCGAAGCGGTTCATGACCTGCTGGGTGAGCTGGAACTGCGGGCCGCCGTAGGCGCGCACCTGCTCCTCGATGGCCATGGCCTGGGCGATGCCCACCCGCGCGGCGCGCTCGGCCTCGGAATCCGCCAGCAGCTTGATCTTCTTGGCTTCGCCTTCGCCCATGATGCGGACCTTCTCGGCTTCGGCGCCGGCCAGGGTCTGGATGCGCGCGGCCTCTTGCTGGGCCCGGGCGTACTCGGCCTTGCCCTGGTTGCTCTGGACGGTGATGCTGATCTCCGATTCCGTCAGCATGGTCTGCTGCTTGGCGCGGGATTCAGCTTCGCGCAGCTGGCGCTCCTGCACGGCGGCCTTCTCCTGGCGGGTGTAGGTCTCCACCTGCTCCTCGGCGATCTGCCGCGACCTCAGTTGGATGAGGATCTGCTCGATCTGGCCGCCTTGGGTGCCGCTGGTGGGGGTGCCGATGAGGACTTCCTGCAGTTCGAGGTTGTACTGCTCGAACTTCGCGCGCATCTGGACGCCGGACTGGTCCTGGATGGCGCTGCGGTCCTGGATGAGCTGGATGAGCGTGCGGGTCTGGCCGATGTTCTTGAAGTAGGCGGCCACCATGGGATCGAGGGTCTGTTCCACCAGGCGCTTGATGTCGCCGAAGCGCTGGATGACCAGGGGCGCCTTGCGGTAGTCGATGTGCACCACCACCGAGAGGGGCAGGCTGGGCTCGAAGGCGTCCTTGGTGATGAGGCTCACTTCCGCCAGGTTTTCATCGTAGCGGTGGGCCCCCACTTCGGACTGGCTCCACTTCAGGATGAAGTTGGTGGTAGGCACCATCACGACTTTTCCGGCGTAGGTGTTGAAGGCGTACTTGCCCGGCAGGAGCGGCTCGCTCCAAACACCGCGGGTGCCCACGGCCACCAGCTCGCCGTGCTTGTAGTCCGCGCCGGTGATGTCGGTGCCCTCGGTGCCGGTGTAGCTAACCACCACGCCCACGGTGCCCACTTCCACTATGGTCTTGGGGATGGGCTCCACCGTCGCGAAGAGGCGGTTGATGTAATAGGTGCCTTCCACGATCACCTGGAGCTGGCGCCCGCGCAGGCCGCCGGCCTTCAGGAACTTGTCCGGGTCCTGGAAGTTGTTGTGGTAGGTGTCCACGTGGGCGGGATCGTTCCCCACCGCCGGCGCGATGATATCGTCCGCCGCCAGGCTGGGGCCGTCGTGCACGGTGATCACGCCAATGACATCGTCGGTGCCCTTGATGACCACCGGGCGGTAGCCGCCCCGCTCGGCGATGATGGCGCTCATCTTGGTGAAAGTGTCCATTTCACTGCGGTCCAGGGGCAGGTAGAAGATCTGGTCTTCAGTGAGCACCACGAACTGCATCAGGTTGATGGCGTAGGACCCCTCACGCAAGATCATGCGCTGGGGACCCTTGGTGCCGCCATTAGCCATGAACGTCATGACGTCCTGGAAGTCCCGGGCCCGCTCGTTGGAGGCCAGGGCCTGGGTGGCGGGAAGGTCCTTGCCGTCCCGCGCGAATACGTAGCCGATCTTGCCTTGGGGGATCGTCACCAGGGGCATTTTGTGGACGCGATATTGAAAGGGTGTAAGGAAATGCCAGCCGCCGCGCAGCAGCTGGGGCTCGTAACCAGCCTCACCATCGAGCGCCATGAGTCCGGTCTTTACCGAGCCCTTGCGGCTGAAAAGTTTTTCGACGATGCCCACGCGGTTGTTGGGGATGTAGCGGGCCCATTTCGAAAGCAGGATCAGCAAAAAGAGGCCGAGCACCACCAGGCCGAAGGTTGTGAGGGGGTGGCTGGTCAACCACGACAGATCCATGAGGACTCCTTGAGTTGTTGCGAGGTTTGATTCTATCCATCTGATTCCGGCGCGCCCGGGACGCAGCGGAAACACCGCCCAGTGGAGGTCCTCAGCGGTCGGCCGGAGCGATTGCATCGGCTATGCTGGCCAGATGCGCCTGGACCCCTACGACAGCACTCCCGAATGGCTGCAATGGCTGAAGGCCCGGTGGGTGCTGGTGCTGGGGGGCGCCTTGCTGGCCACCTGGGCGACCTGTAACTGGCTGGGGCGTGCGGTGAACCATCCCCCCGGGGTCCTGACTGCTGAAGCGCCGCGCCAGGAAAACCTGGCGGAGGGCAAAGCCTGGGAGGCGAAGGGGCACCATTTCAAGGCGCTGGCGGGGTTCCACATCCGGGCCCGGGTGCTCTCCACCGAACGCTACCGCTTCGACCGCGCCGCGGAAATCTGCCCGGTGGATTTCGCCTTCGGTTGGGGACCCATGTCGGATTCCGCGGTGCTTGAGAAGCTGAACCTCAGCCAGAGCGACCGCTGGTTCCACTGGAGTGCGGGCACGCTGCCCTTGCCGGTGGATGAGATCACCAGCCATGCGGCAAATATGCACATGATCCCCGCCTCCAGCACCGTGGAGCAGCAGCTGCTGCGCGTCCGCGAAGGCCAAGTCGCCACGCTGGATGGATTCCTGGTGCACGTGGATGGACGCGACGGCTGGAAGTGGCAGAGCTCCATGACCCGGGACGACACCGGCGACGGCGCCTGTGAAGTGGTGTGGGTGGAACGGGTGTCGGCGGCCGACCACTGAGTTACAACTTCGCCAGCCGGGGCCAGAGTGTCTGGTATTGCCGCAGGAAGGACTTGACCTTCGCGCTCCAGTCGTAGACGGCCTTGTCCTCGAGGCCCATGGCCTTCTGCAGATCGCGCAGGATGTTCGCCGACACCAAACCATCGTCGCCGGGATCGGGGAACTTCAGCACCGGGATCATCCGCGATACGGTCTTGCTGCCGAGGCCCAGAAAGCGCTTCTCGGTCTGGGCTTCAGCCTTAAGGACTTCGATCTGGCCTTCCGAAGGAGGCCCCAAGTCCGCATCCAGGCCCAGGAGCAGGCGCTTGAGCTCAGGCACTGGCAGGGGATATTCCCGTTTCTCGGCCCACCGGGTGTTGGCCATGAGCCACTGGAACACCCGGGACAGTTCATCCTCATGGGTGGCCTTCACGCCAGCCTTGCGGGTGGCGGCCTTGGCGCCTCTAAGGGGGAGGTCCCCTGTCTCATGGGAGATGAGAGTCGCAACCAAGCGATACAGGTCGTCGTGGGACACCTGATTCGGGCCGAAGCCGTTGGCGTCCAGGTGCATGAGCGTGGTCAGCAAGGCGGTCTGCGCGTTGCCGTCGTAGAAGGGCAGTTCGTCCAGGAGCCCCTGAAGCAGGGTGGCGGTCTTTTCTCTAGGGTCCGAGCCCTCCAACAGCAGGCCGGTGCTCTGGAACTGGCGCGAGACCGCGGCTTCCAGCAGATTTTCGTCCCGCAGTCCAAGATCCTTTACGGGCGCCTCGGTGCCGCTTGAAAAGACCACCAGCGCGCGGTGCAAATCCAGCACGCGGTCCTGGGAAAGCAGCTGGATCGAGATTGGCCCGCTGCTTAAAGGAGCTTTGACGCCAGACTTGGCCTTCACCATGGCGGCAGTGCTCCATCCGCGCAAAGCGACGCTTGATCCTGCAAGGAAAAGAAAATCATGAGCCTCATCGAAAATAAGTGTACCTCAGCCCTCCGGTAATTCCCTGCAAAGCCGCGGAGTCCCGCGTCACATTTTGGTTATGCTCAAGGCCGATCCAGCCGTGAGGTTTCCGTGACAGTCAGCGCTTCCTACCGCGCCTATGCGCTGGATCAGCTCAGCGCCGTGGCGGCCATCTCCGCGAAATCCATGTTCGGTGGCGTGGGGCTTTACTCCGATGGCTTTTTCTTCGGGCTCCTGGACGACGACCGGCTCTATTTCAAGGTCGACGACAGCAACCGCGGGGACTTTGCAGCCAAGGGCATGGACGCGTTCCATCCCTACGGGGACGAGCGGGCCATGGCCTACTTCGAGGTGCCGGAGGAGGTGCTGGAGGACACGGATGAATTGGCGCGGTGGCTGGCGAAAGCGCTCCGCGTGGCCGCCTCCAAGCCGCGCAAGAAGAAGGCCCGTTGAGACCTGGGGGCGTCTAAGATCTCCCCATGGCTTCCGGCATCCTTCCGTTCATCCTCGTTTCCATAACAGCCTCCGCGCCCCCGGCGAAAGACGGCCCTGAGCAGGTAGTCCAGGCCCTCTTCGCGGATCACCTCAAACATGACATGGCCTTCACCAAGGCTTCGCTGGCACGCAAGTCGAAATGGCTGAGTCCCGATTTCCTCGCCCGCCTCAAGGCTGAGCAGGCTCGGCCAGGGAATCCCGACGAAGTCCCCAACATCGACGGCGATCCCTTCACGGACAGCCAGGAATATCCCACTCGCTTCGTGGTGGGCAAGGCCACGACGGAGGGTCAACGGGCCCGGGTCCCCGTGAGGTTCAGCGGGAAAGGCGCCCAGCGGACCTTGGTGGCGCTGCTGCGGAACTCACCCGATGGCTGGCGCGTGGACGACCTTGTCTACGAAGATGGCAAGACCACGCTGCGCAGTCTGCTTGGAAAGTGAAGCGGCCGTGCTGATCCGCCGGGGTTCGCCGCAAGATTTGGCCCTGCTGGCGGACCTCAGCGTGCGCACCTTCCGCGAAGCCTTCGAGGCTTTCTACACCGCAGAGAATTTCAATGAATTCCTGGAGAGTGCCTTCAACATGGCCAAGCTTGGCCATGAATTGGCGGACCCGGCCTGCACTTTCTTTTTTGCGGAACTGGATGATGAACCGGTCGGCTATGCCCTGGTGCGCCAAGGCCCGCCGGAACCTTGCGTCCATGGCCCCGATCCCATCGAACTGGTGAGGATCTATGCCCTTAAAAAGGCCCTGGGAAAGGGCGTGGGCCCAGCGCTGATGGAGGCCTGCATGGCGGTCGCCAGGGACAGGGGGGCCCGTACTCTCTGGCTCGGGGTATGGGAGCGGAATCCCCGGGCCTTGGCCTTCTATGCCCGCCAGGGATTCGTGGATGTGGGCTTCCACCATTTCCACGTGGGCAGTCAAGTTGACGTGGACCGCATCCTGGTGAAAAATCTGGCGCAGCCATGAATCAGAACCCGGCGCAGCCATGAATCTGATCCTGCTGTTCCCGGAGGATTTCATCGCCCCGGACCGGGTGCGGCTGGGGGGTCGGCGTCTGGCCCATGTGCTGGAGGTACAGCGTCCGACTGTGGGCGACACCCTGTCGGTGGGCCTTCTGAACGGAGACATGGGTCGCGGCGAAGTGGCACACCTGGATCCAGCTGCCCTGGAACTGCAGGTGCTCCTCGACCGGCCACCACCTCCGAAGCTGTTGCTCACTTTAGTGCTGGCGCTGCCCCGGCCGAAGGTGCTGAACCGGGCCCTCGCGGCGGCCACAACCCTGGGTGTCGCGCGCATCATTCTGCTGAATGCCTGGAAGGTGGAAAAGAGCTACTGGAAGAGCCCTCGGATGAGCGAGGAGAACCTTCTGCATCAGCGCATCCTAGGCCTCGAACAAGCCCGGGATACCGTGCTGCCGGACCTGCGGCTGGCGCGGTTGTTCAAACCATTCGTGGAGGACGAACTGCCAAGCCTGGCCCAGGGCAGCTTGGCGCTATTGGCCCACCCGGGAGCGGCGGAGCCGTGGCCCAGGGCCGTGGAAGGCTCTGTCACCCTGGCCATCGGTCCCGAAGGCGGCTGGACTGACCGCGAGGCTTCGAGCCTCCAGCAGGCGGGGTTCAAGGCCGTGGATCTGGGACCGCGCATCCTCCGCGTGGAAACTGCGCTGGCCGCCTTGATCGGGCGCCTGGTTTAGCCTTCCGGGAGCAGCGGGCGGGATCGTCCAGGCTGAGTTCCACCCGTTGGCCATCGGTCCAGTTCTGATGGAGGGTCGCTCCGGCTTTGAAGCTGTAGGCCAGCCTCACATGGCTCCCGAAGGGGGTCGTGCGGCGGCTCCGCTCCCAATGGGCCTCGGCCTCCTCGGCGGATGCAGGGAGCGGTTCCAGCCTGGGCCGCCAGGAGCGCCGCCGCAATGAAGGCGGACTCGGTGGGGAAGGATCGCAGCAAAGCCAGGTTCGCGCGATAGAGGGAGGCGGTGGCTTCGTCGGTGCCAAGCGCCTCGGCATTGCTGCGGAACCGGGCCCACTCCTGGTTCCAATAGGGCCGCCGGGAGGGCCCGGAGCCGGTGCGAAATTGTTCGTCTGTGGCAAAGGTAAGCCACATCAGCCCCTCGCCGGGACGGGCGCGGCCACCGACCCCAGTGACGCTGGCGATATTCAACCGGAGCCAGGTGCCATCCTGCAAACGCACTCGTGAATTCACCCCGAAAGGGTTCGCGCTGACCCGGTAATGCTGCTCGTCGGCCGGGGGCTCTTCAGCTGGCAGCGTTCCCAAGGCCCCTCGGTGGGCCTGCATCTGGCCTAGGAAAGTCTCGGCATCCGAGTAGGATTCCTGCAACGCCGGATTCCGGGTCTAGAGGTCCCGGGCGCCTTCATCCGTCTGGAGCCTCGCGGCGACCCGGCGCAGGGCCGGCCAGGCCTGCTGGGCCATGACCCGCTGTCGGGTGACCATGAAGAGTAGGACGGCACCGAGCACCAGGCCCAGAATCATTGCGGATCGCCCTACCCAAGCCCAGCTCCGGCGGTCGGGTCGGGACCTCGGCACGGGCGCTGAATTCCATGAAGTATCCCGCATGTGGCCCTCTGTTCTCGATGGTACGGACCAGCCCTGGCCCCCGCTGGAGTGTGGTTATCTGGGGGCTTGTGGTCCTGAGGTGGGCGTGGCATCCAAACCAAAATCGTGGTGGCGGCGGGGCCTGAAATGGGCGGCCCTGGCTGCGGGCGTCTTTCTGGCGGGGAGCCTGCTTCTGGTGCTGTTCCTGCGGTTGGCGCATCCGCCTTTTTCGGCGCTGATGGTGGAGCGGCGCATCCACTCCTGGTTCAATCCAGAGCCCTATCGTTCCCGCCACACCTGGATGCCGCTGGAGGACATGTCGCCCAGCGTGGGCGCGGCGGTGATCGCGGCGGAGGATCAGAACTTCGCCGAGCATTTCGGCTTCGACTGGCAGGCCATCGAGAAGGCCTACGCCCACAACGAGCACAGCCGCCGCAAGCGGGGCGCCTCGACGGTGTCGCAGCAGACCGCCAAGAACCTGTTCTGCTGGGAATCCAGATCGTGGGTGAGAAAGGGCTTCGAAGCCTACTTCACCCTGCTCATCGAGCTGGGCTGGTCCAAGCGGCGCATCCTGGAGGTGTACCTCAACATCGTCGAATTCGGCGACGGGGTCTATGGGGTGGAGGCCGCCGCCACGACCTACTTCCACAAGCCGAGCCGGCAGCTGCGCCCCAGCGAAGCCGCCCTGCTGGCGGCGGTGCTGCCCAACCCCCACAAGTACCGGGTGGATGCCCCCAGCACCTATGTCCGGGGGCGCCAGGCCTGGATCCTGCGGCAGATGGAACAGCTGGGCGGGGCGCAGGTGGTGAAGGACCTGGGACAGTGAGGATGTCGAAACCGCCTGTCGGGGCTTCCAATTCGACCGCCCTCGGCTAGGCTGGGAGCTTATTCCTCTCAACAGCAGCCTTGAGGTACCCCATGGCCCGTCCCCTTGACCGCCGTACCTTCCTTGAGGCCGGTGCGCTTGGCAGCGTGGCCCTAGCATTGCCGTTGAAGGGACCGGCCCAAGCGCCGGAAGTCAAGCGCAGCAGTCCGAAACCCGTCGTCATCAGCAGCGCCAACGGGAACCGCTTCACCAATGGCGGAGCCCTTACCTGCGTAGCCCAGGCCTTCGCGCTCATGGAGCAGGGCGGGGATCTGCTGGACGCGCTCATCGCGGGCGTCAACATCGTGGAGCTGGACCCCACGGACGACAGTGTGGGCTACGGCGGCCTGCCCAACGCCGAGGGCGTGGTGCAACTGGACTCCTGCTGCATGCACGGACCCAGGCGCCGGGCCGGCGGCGTGGCCTGCTTGGAAGGGGTGCGCACGCCTTCCAAGTTGGCGCGGGCAGTCATGGACCACACTGACCACCACCTGCTGGTGGGCAAGGGCGCCCAGGATTTCGCCCATCAGATGGGCTTCACCATCGAGGCGGACCTGAACACGGAACACAGCCGCAAGCTCTGGCTGGAGTGGAAGCGCCGCACGGACCCCGAGCATTGGCTGGACCCGGAGCAGCGGCGCAGCGCGGGCTTCCACGCGGGCCTGCAAATGGTGCGCGAAGGCCTCATCGATCCCGAGCATTTCTACGGCACCATCAACTGCAATGGCGTGAACGCCAAGGGCGATGTGTGCGGCGTCACCACCACCAGCGGCCTGGCCTGGAAGATCCCGGGCCGGACCGGGGATTCTCCGATCCTCGGCGCCGGCCTTTACGTGGACGGCGAAGTGGGCGCTGCTGGATCCACGGGCCGGGGCGAAGCCAATTTATACGGCCTCAGTTCCTTCCTCATCGTAGAACTGCTGCGCCGGGGCATGAAGCCCAAGGACGCCGGCATGGAAGCCCTGCGCCGCGTGAAGGCCAACACGGTGGAGAAGCGGTTGCTCAATGCGCGGGGCCTGCCCAATTTCAATGTGAGTTTCTACATCCTGAACGCCCAAGGGGACACGGCGGGCGTCTCCCTCTACGAATCGAAATACGCGCTCTGCGATGCCAATGGCCCGCGCACGCTGGCCACCGAAGCCCTGCTCCCCGGCCGGGCCCTGGACTGAACCCACCACCCACGGATCCCAGACACTTCGATGCCCCGCGTCACCTTCACCCGCAACCTCCAACGGCACGTCGCCTGCCCCCCCTGCGAGGTGGCGGGGGGCACTGTGCGCGAAGTGCTGGACGCCGCCTTCGCGCTCTACCCGGTCGCGCGGGGCTACGTGCTGGATGAACGCGGCGAAGTGCGGACGCACATGATCCTGTTTGTGGACGGCCAGGCCATCTCGGACCGGCGCGCCCTCAGCGATACTGTGCCCGAACACGGCGAAGTCTTCGTCATGCAGGCCCTCAGCGGGGGGTGATTCGCTTTCCCGGATGCGGCATAGTGTCCGGCTGTTCAACGGATTTGTCAGGAGGTGGCAATGTCGGATCGGCTTCTGGTCTCCACCCGCAAAGGGCTCTTCACGGTGGGCCGGAAGGGCCCGGGAGCCTGGTCCATCGAGCGGGTTTCCTTCCTAGGCGACAACGTCAGCCTCGCGCTGGCCGATCCCCGGGACGGCACCTGGTACGCGGCCCTGGACCACGGCCACTTCGGCGTGAAACTCCAGCGCTCCGACGACCAGGGCGCCACCTGGGAAGAGATCGCCGTGCCCGAATATCCCGCGCCGCCCGAGGGCGCGGCGGAGGAGAAGGACTGGATGGGCCGCACCATTCCCTGGAAGCTCATCCGGATCTGGGCGCTGGAGACGGGCGGCGCGGACCAGCCCGGCCTCATCTGGGCGGGCACGCTGCCCGGCGGGCTGTTCAAGTCCACGGACCGGGGCGCCACCTGGAGCATGGCGCGCGCCCTCTGGGACGACCCGCGCCGCATCAAATGGGCTGGCGGCGGCGCGGACTACGCGGGCCTCCATTCCATCTGCGTGGATCCGAGGAACAGCGACCATCTCGCCGTGGCCGTTTCCACCGGCGGCGTGTGGGCCACCGAGGATGGCGGCGCCACCTGGGAACTGCGGGGGCAGGGCCTGCGGGCCGAGTATGTGCCGCCGGAAGATACCTACAACCCGCTGAACCAGGATGTCCACCGCCTGGTGCAATGCGCGGCCGCGCCCGATCGATTCTGGATCCAGCACCACAACGGCGTCTTCCGCAGCGACGATGGGGCCAGGACCTTCAGCGAGATCACGAACGTGCCGCCCGCGGTTTTCGGCTTCGCCGTGGCGGTGCATCCGGAGCACCCAGACACCGCCTGGTTCGTGCCCTCCACCAAGGACGAGAAGCGTATTCCCGTGGACGGCAAGGTGGTGGTGGCCCGCACCCGGGATGGCGCCAAGTCCTTTGACGTGCTCTGCCACGGCCTGCCCCAGGACCACGCCTACGATCTGACTCTGCGCCATGCCCTGGACATCGACGCCAGCGGCGACCGCCTGGCCTTCGGTTCCAGCACCGGCTCCCTGTGGGTCACCGAGGATGGCGGCGACCATTGGTCCTCAATTTCCAACCATCTGCCCCCGGTCTATGCGGTGCGGTTCGTGAAGTAGCTACACTGCCCCACCCAACCAACCCCTTCAACTGAGGCCCCCATGACCAAGAAATTCTGGCTCTCCACCCTCGTCATCTTCGTGCTGGCCATGGCCACTGACTTCGTTCTGCACGGCCTGATCCTGAAAGGTGACTATGGCCAGCTGCCCAACCTGATGCGCACCGAAGCCGACAGCCAGCACTACATCGGCTGGATGATCCTGGCCCACGTGCTCATCTCCGGCGCCTTCGTGTGGATCTACCAGCGGGGCCGGGAAGACAAGCCCTTCCTGAGCCAGGGGCTGCGCTTTGGCTTCGTGATCGCCCTGCTGACGGTGGTGCCCACCTACCTCATCTACTACGTGGTCGAGCCCATGCCGGGCCTGCTGGTGGCCAAGCAGATCGGCTTCGATCTCCTGCGCACACTGATCCTCGGTGTGGTGGTGGCCGGGATGAACAAGTAGGCCTTCTTCGTTCGAAGGGGATCCGTGTTCATCCGAGGCTGATTTTATTTATTGAATGCAGATCGGATCAGCTATGCGCGCCGGGCGCCTCGCGGCCGGTGGCCTGAACGTATTCGATGTAGGAGCCCTGGTAGGCCAGAGGGCCGTCATGTTCTTCGGGTGCCAGTTCGAGTACGCGGCTGCCGAGGCCCCGCAGGAAGGTGCGGTCGTGGGACACGAAGAGCATGGTGCCTTCGAAATCCTTCAGGGCCTCGATGAGCATCTCCTTGGTGGCCAGATCCAAGTGGTTGGTGGGTTCGTCCAGCACCAGGAAATTGGGCGGGTCGAAGAGCATGCGGGCCATGACCAGCCGGGATTTCTCGCCGCCGGAGAGGGCGCGGATCTTCTTGTCCACCTCGTCGCCGGAGAACTGGAAGGCGCCCAGCAGGTTGCGGATGACGCCGAGGCCCTCCATGGGGAAGTCCTGCTGCATCTGCTCCACCACAGTCAATTCGGGATCCAACAGATCCAGGGCCTGCTGCGAGAAGTAGCCCACCTTCAGGCTGGCGCCTAGGCGCACGGTGCCCGCATCGGGCACCTCCACGCCCGCCACCATCTTCAGCAGGGTGGATTTCCCGGTGCCGTTCTTGCCCATGACGCACCAGCGCTCGCCGCGGCGGATGTGGAAATCGAAGCGGTCGTAGAGGGTGCGCTTGCCGTAGCTTTTCGATAGGCCGCTGATCATGGCCACGTCGTCGCCGGAGCGGCCAGGGATGCGGAAATCCCATTTCACGACTTTGCGTTTTTTCGGCAGCTCGATGCGCTCGATCTTGTCCAGGGCCTTCACGCGGCTCTGCACCTGGGCGGCCTTGGCGGCGTGGGCCGAAAAGCGCTCGATGAAGCGCTGCTCCTTGGCCAGCTTGGCCTGCTGGCGGGCGTAGGCGGCTTCCTGGTTGGCCTCGCGCTGCTCCCGCTCCAGCACGTAGAAGTCGTAGTTGCCTGAATAGGTGATGATGTCGCCGCCGTCGATCTCGATGACCTTGGTGACGATGCGGTTCATGAAATCCTTGTCGTGGGAGGTCATGAGCAGCGTGGAGGGCAGGCCCCTCAGGAAGCCTTCCAGCCACAGGATGGATTCAATGTCCAGGTGGTTGGTGGGCTCGTCCAGCAGCAGCACGTCGAAATTCCCCAGCAGCACCTTGGCCATGGAGACGCGCATTTTCCAACCGCCGGACAGCGCGCCCACGTCGCCGTCGATCTGCTCGTCCTCGAAGCCCAGGCCATGGAGGCAGGCCCGGGCCCGGGCCTCCAGTTCGTAGCCGCCAAGGTGCTGGTACTCCTCCTGCACGTGGCCGAAGCGGTCGAGGATGGCTTCCAGCTCATCACCCTTGTCGGGATCCGCCATGGCGTGCTGCAGGTCCAGCAGTTCGTGGTGCAGATCCCCCAGGCGGCCACTGCCGGCGATGGCCTCGTCAAGCACCGGACGGCCGGACATCTCGTCGACTTCCTGCCGGAAGTAGCCGATGGAGATTTTTTTCGGCAGGCTTACGGTGCCGTCGTCGGCCACTTCCTCGCCCATGATCATGCGGAAGAGGGTGGATTTCCCGGCGCCGTTGGGGCCCACCAAGCCCACCTTCTCGCCGGCATTGAGCTGGAAGGCCGCGTCGATGAAGAGCACTTGCTTGCCGTACTGCTTGCTGACATTGGAAAACGAGATCATGGGGCTCCAGGGGCGGGGCGGTACTCAACGCGGGGCAGGCGGGACGGAGCTGGAGGCCGATCCCTGGACCAGGCGATGGTCCAGGGCCCGGCCAATCCGCCAGTTTATCGTCTCGGGGCCCTCCTTCCCAGCGCCATTGCCGGGAGCCAGGCTGCCTCGCGAAGCCCCGCGGAACATTTCTGCCGTCTAAACTGTCCAATGTGATGAGCCGAACTGGGTGGAGCGAGGAGACGGAGGATGGGGAGCTGGTGGCGGCCTGCCAATCGGGCGACGCGGTTGCATGCGAACGCGCCTTCGAGTGGCTGGTGCGGCGGCACCAGACGGCCATGCTGAACCTCGCCTTCCGCATGGTCGGGGACTATGGCGAAGCCTGCGAAGTGGTGCAGGACGCCTTTCTGGCGGCCTACAAGGGGCTGCCCGCCTTCCGCCGGGATGCCCGCTTCAGCACCTGGCTCACCACCATCACCCTCAACCAGGCGCGCAATGGCCTGGTGCGCATCAAGGCCCGCCGCCGCCACGAGGCCTATTCCCTCGACGCGCCCCTGCCTGGGGGCGAGGCGGATTCCCGCCGCGAACCGCCTTCCCTGGATCCTTCGGCTTTGGACCAACTGGAAGAAGCTGCGGTGCGTCGTCGCATCGAGGCCTGCATCGCCGAACTGCCCCTGGATTTCCGGGAGATCCTGGTGCTGCGGGACCTGCAGGAGCGTTCTTATGAGGAGATTGGAACCCTTTTGAAGGTGCGGGAGGGCACGGTGAAATCCCGCCTGTTCCGGGCGCGGGAAACCGTGAAGGACTGCCTCAAGCGCAACCTGGACCGGGCAGGAGGCGCTCCATGAACGCCTCCCGCCAGGCCAGCCACGACGCCCTGGAGCTCATCTCCTTGGCCCTGGACCGGTCCTTGTCTGCCGAGGACCAGACGGCTCTGGACTCGCATCTCGCCGAGTGCCCCGGCTGCCGCCAGGTCAGCGAGGACCTGCGCTGGACCCATGCCCAGCTCAAGACCATCGCGCCCGTGGAGGTTCCGCCCTGGCTCGCTTCGAAAATCATGGCCCGGGTGCGGGCCGAGGCGGCGCCGAAGCCTGCTTTCTGGCGGCGCTTCCTCCTGCCTTTAGTGCTGAAACCCCAGCTTCAGGTGGCGAGCCTCCTGCTTATCGCCGCCACGGGGTATTTCTTGATGAAGTCCCGGGGCCTGGAGCCCAGCGCGCCGCGCCTGGAAATGAAGGCCACTGATACCCAAAAATCTCAGGGCTCGCCTCCCCCGCCGCCGCCGGGCGAAGCCCCCGCGGACTCGCGGCGGTTTGATGAGGAGAGCTCCAAGGCCAAGGCCCCGGACCGGCTTGGGAACCAGCCCACCTTCGCGCCGCCGCCCGCCTCCAAACTCTCAGAGTCCGGTTCCCCTTCGGCCGCTCCCGCCCCTGCGCCGGTGCTGGCTGCGCCCGCCGCCTCGGGCGAGCTGAGGTCCATGGACGTGCTGGAAAACCTGCCGCAGCGCCAGCGGAATGCGGCGGGGACGGCGGCCTTGGCTCCGGGCGTGGCGGGTGGCGCGACGGGCGCGGCCGCTCCGGCGCAGCGGGCCAAACAGGAAGCGGCCCCTCCGCCTGTGGCAGAGAGCCCCAAGCCCAGCGTGGCGGACGCCAAAGCCGCCGCCAAGAGCTCAGCCCGCACAGAAAAGAAAGCCCGGAAGGAGGACCGCATGGAACCCGAAACCACCACGGTGGGGGTCGTGGCCCAAGCCGAAGCGGACACTTCCTCCACGCTCCCGACTGCCAGCATCCGCCTGGAAGTCCGGGACCTGGGCACGGCCCAGGCCGCCATCGAGCGGGAGCTGGCGCGGGTGGGCGCCACGCTGCTGCCCCGTCGGGATGGCGGCCCCGCCCGGCAGGTGATCGTGCGCCTGGAAGCACGGCGGCTCCGGGAGCTGCTGGCGGGCCTCGGGCGCCTGGGCACAGTGGTGCAACAGCCCCTGGTCCCCAAGGACAAGGACGCCGCCGATTCCGTGTTGATGCTCAGCATCCGCTGGTAGCTATTTTTCGCCGCCCGGGAACATCGGCGGCGGGCCTCTTGTCTAACGGTGCAAGCCCGTTGAAAGGAGGCCCCCCATGAAACCACTCATCTCTCTTCTTCTCGTCGCAGGTGCCGTCAGCTGCGCACTGCCCGCCCCCGCCAGCACCGCCGGCAATGCCGTGGCGGTGGAGATCCGCACCGACGACGGCCGCAGCCTGCCCTTCTACCCGGCGCGCTACGCGGGCGGCAACACCCGCGTCTACGCCGAGGCCGCCAAGGGCCAGCAGTACCGCATCGTGCTGCGCAACAACCTGGACCGCCGCGTGGGCGTGGTGGTGGCGGTGGACGGCCGCAACATCATCTCCGGCGGGAAATCGTGGCTGCGGAACAACGAGCGCATGTACATCCTGGAGCCCTATCAAACCGCGGAATTCGGCGGCTGGCGCAGCTCCCAGGAGAAGATCAACCGTTTCTACTTCACGGAAGTGCCCGATTCCTACGCCGCGGCCTTCGGTGATGAATCCGCCATGGGCGTCATCGCCGTGGCCACCTTCCCGGAAGTGCGCCACCAGCCGCCGCCTCCGCCCATCAGCCACAACACGTGGGGCTACGATTCCCGCGAGGACGCCCGGCAGAAAGCCCAGAGCGGCTCCCTGGGCGGGGCGGCGGACCGCGCCCCGGCCGCCGCGGAAGCCCCGAAGCCCTCCATGGAACGGGACGCCTCCCGCGCCGAGGCCAAGAAGGAAGCGGGCACCGGCTATGGCCGCGAGGAATACTCGCCAACCTACACCGTGGCCTTCGAGCCCGAGTCCAGCCCCCGGGAAAAGACCTTCATCAAGTATGAGTGGCGCGAAACCCTGTGCCGCCTGGGCATCATCCGCGACTACCGGCCCCAGCCTCCCCAGAATCGACTCTGGGATGACGGCTACGCGCCACCTCCGCCGCGCCGGTGGTGAGTCCGGGGCCTTTGATTCAAGGAGCGGATGCGATCGGCCCGCCACTCGTGCACCTATTCCCCGGTTTCCGCCAGCCCAAACACGCGCTCATAAGCGATCCAGTGGGCGCCGAAAGTGAGTGGGAGCACGAGGAAGGCGCCGATGTAACAGAAGCAGACGCCCACCAGACTGAGCAGCAGCAGCACTAGGTGCAGGCTCAGCAGACCCCAGAAGTTGGCTCGGGCGGCGCGGAAGCTCAGCTTCACGGCTTCCACGCCCTTGAGGCCCCGGTCCACCATCAACGGAAACGTGAAGGAGAAGAAGAGCCCCACGAGCATGGAGCCAGCCATGATGAGCAGGAAGACGCCCCCGAACATCAGCACCATCACCAGCACGGCGCCTTCCTGGGCATGGTTGTGGGCCTGGGCACCGGCAGCGCTGAGCACCCCCAGGCCGAATATGGCTGCCACCATGACCAGGACCAGCGGCAAGACAACCACCAAGGAAGCGGCCATCATCAATAGAGTGGCGATAAAGGTCTCCAGGAAATTCTCGAAGCCCTTGAACAGCATCTCGAAGCTCACCTGCTGGCCCTGGGCCAACGCCCGGTGGCACCCATAGATGCCGAACATCATGGGCCCCATCAACAGCCCCAGGGGCGCCAGGCTGCCCAGCAGCAAGCCCACCAGGGAAATGCCCACCAGGAGCCAGTACTGGGCCCGCACCCGGGCCCAGGCCTCGCCGATGAAGGCGAGAGGGGCGATGGGGGCGCTATGAAACGGGATGGTATCGGCTGGGGTCATTCCGCAAGGATGCGCTGAGCCAACGAAAAATGCATCCCGTGGGGGTCCGCCGTCAGCGTCGTGGCTTCGGCAGCGGCGTGAGGCGGATCAGGTCCGGGAAGGGGAAGGTCCCATCCACATCGGCTTCCCAGGAGGAAAAGCCCTCGCGGGTGACCTTCATTCGGGAAGTTCCTTCGGCGGGAATCCCGAGGCTCGGCAGGGGGGTAAAGCCCATGGAGCGGCCGTTGAGGAAGACTTCGGCGCCCGGCGGCTCCGTGGCCACGGCGATGAAGTGCGGGGGCCGTTTCAGCTGCACCTTCACGGCACTCTCCCCCTTGCCCAGGCGGTAGCTCTGGGCCTGGTAGCCCGTCAGGGTGAAGCGGAGCAACGGCATCTCGCCCGTCACCTTTACCCGGCCAAGTGGCGTCTCGCCGACCTTCTGCCCCTCCACGGTGACCGAGGCGCCCTCGGGCTCGCTATGCACCTCGATGTTGCGTGAGGTCGGCTTGAGGCCCCGGGCCAGGTAATCGCCCGCCGCCAGCCCA
The DNA here is from genome assembly GCA_025357545.1 of Holophagaceae bacterium. Lineage (GTDB taxonomy): Bacteria > Acidobacteriota > Holophagae > Holophagales > Holophagaceae > JANXPB01. The sequence continues at coordinate 1,588 of JANXPB010000114.1, read as the reverse complement.
CTCAGCAGCAGGCCCCCCAGCAGCAGGGCCGCGAGGAGTGGCCAACGCGGGCCGTGGCTGCCCGCGGCGACTTGGCCCGAGGCCGCAGGCTGGCCCAGGGGCTCTGCGGGCTTGACCTCCGTGCTGAGCAGTTGCCGGGGAGCCGCGGCCATTTGCGCCGTGGCGCCCGAGGCGGCTTCGGTGCTCAGGTCCGCGGTGGGGGGCACATAAATGGGGTAGGTCGGGGTTAACGGATGGCCTTCGCCGGGCCTCGGCTGCATCCGGCTGGTGGTGATCACCGCCTCGGCGTCGGACCCCGGGGTGCCGCTCGCGGAGCCTTGGTCCGGGGCCTCCGGGATGCGGGTGAAATTGACTGTGTTGGTGTTGGCGTCATCCAGGCTGAACAGGAGTTTCGATTGCTGCTCCGGGCTCAGGGGCGCCGCCTTGATGAGCGCCGCCATGAAACCGGGCAGGTCCGGGAAGCGCTGGGCAGGGTCCTTGGACAGCGCCCGCTGGAAGACCGCCTGTAGCTCCGGTGCCAGGTCCGTGGGAATGGCCGGGGGATCATGCACGATGCGGTAGATGGTCGAACCGATGCTGGAGCCCTGGTAGGGCAGGGTGCCGGTGAGGGCTTCGAAGGCGGTGACGGTGAAGGCATAGCGGTCCGTGGCGGCCGACGGGGCGCCGCCCGTCAGCAGCTCCGGCGCGGTGTAGGAGGGCGTGCCGAACATCATCCCCTCGGCGGTGAGGCGGGACTGGTCACCCCTAGCCAGCCCGAAATCCATGAGTTTCAGGTGGCCAAACTGGCTCACCAGCATGTTCTCGGGTTTCACATCCCGGTGAATGATGCCCGCCAGCTGGGCCGCTTGCAGCGCCGAAGCGCCCTGCAGCAATAACGTCATGACTTCCTCCGTGGAGGGGGTCATGCGCAGGAGGCCCGCCAGGCTGCCGCCCTGCACGAACTCCATGGTGAGGAAGGGGCCCATTTCCGGATCCACGCCCACGTCGTAGATGGTGATGATGTGCGGGTGGTTCAGCGCGGCGCTGATCTCCGCCTCGCGCTTGAAGCGCACGATGGTCTCCGCGGCGTTGCCGCCCTTCTCCCGCATGATCTTCACCGCCACGGGCCGCTTGAGTAGGGGATCCAGCGCCTTATACACCACTCCCATGGAGCCCTGCCCCAGGACGTACTCCACCTCGTAGCGGCCGATGGTTTTGGGCTCGGAGGTCATGGGGCATCCGGAACGTGGGGAAAGGGAGGGGCCTTCCTGGTCATTGTCAGGGAAAAGGGGGGAGGGTGGCAGCGATTCACGCGAAGGGGGGCGTCCCGGGGCAGGGGAAAAGCTAAAGCCAGCCAGGGCTTAACCGGAATTGACCAAGGAGTTGGTCCTGATTTACGTATAGATACAACAATGGCAGATATTTATGGGAACATTTCGCCTATCCAAAACACCAGAAATGCAGGGACGTCCCCTCAAAATCTGGTGTTTGGATGAGGCCAACGGAAAAGCGGAAGACCCACGCGCAGCCCTTGATGGGTTCGGTGCGGCTGGACTTGATGCTGAACATGGATCACGAGCTGGTGAGGCTGGCGTCAGCCATTGATTGG
>JANXPB010000108.1 GCA_025357545.1 Holophagaceae bacterium | reverse complement strand
AGCCGGGCTGGAAGCAGGCCCTGGCGGCGGTGGAGGCGGCCGATGCCCTGGACCGGGTGCTCTTCAGCAGCTTCGAACCCAGCGAAGTGCTGCAGCTGTGGGCGGACTGCCACGAGGCTCGCTGCGGGTTCCTGTGGGATTTCGAGGAGGCCCTGGACCTCACGGCCGAGGACCTCGCCGAGCTCCCGGAGCAGTTGATGTTCCATCCGCCCCTCGACGCGGTGCTGGCCACGCCGGGCCTCTGGCAGCCCCATGCGTCGCGCCTGGTGGTCTGGGGGCTGAAGTCCTTCTCGGCCGCAAAGGAATTACCCTTCCAGCCGGCCATCCTCATCGCCGACGGCCGCTGATTCCGGCGGCTGGCCCAGGTTCTCCCGGTCCCCGGCCAAGCGCGCTCCCGTCCACATCCACGCCGCGCCCGCCGCCACGCCCAGGCACCCCATGGGCACGGCCAGCAGGGCGGTCCAGGTGGGCAGCCACACGCCCAGCGCGTCGCCGCCGCGGTAGATGAAGGTGTCGATGAAGGGCTTGGATTTGTATTTTTCGTCGGGCCCCAGCGGGATGTAGAGCATTTCCCTGGCGGGCTTGTCCACGGCGTAGTGGAGGCCCCGGCGCACCACCTGCACCGCCGCCAGCACCGCGAAAGTTGGCCAGAGCCACAGGGCGCCGAAGCCGAGCACCGTGAGGAAGGGCACGAGGCACAGTGCGCCCTTCATGCCCAGACGCGTGAAGATGCGTCCCGCCAGGAGGAACTGGGCTGCGAGCGACAGGGCGTTCACCCAGAGGTCGATGCAGGCGAAGGCGGCGGTGCGGGCGGTGGCCCCCTGGAAGGCGTGTTCCACGACGCGGCCCTGGATGAGGTACAGGAAGGTCGATGTGAACGTGAACAGCAGCAGGTAGAGGCAGATCCTCCGCAAGTAGGAGGAGCGCAGCACCAGCCGCAGCCCTTCCAGTATTCCGGCGCCCGGCTCCCGCAGGTTTTGTTTGGCCTCCCCCAACTCGAAGCGGCGTCCCAGCCGTTGCATGCACTGGGTGGCAATTTCCAGGCAGGCCGCGGCCAGCAGGAAAAGCGTGGAGGGTCCCGCCTGCACCCTCCATGAGCCCAGAGGAACCCCCCGCATCAGGACTTCCGTGAGGGCCGCTCCCACGATGGCGCCGAGGGTCCCTCCGGAGGCGATGGGGCCGAAGAGCCGGCGGCCCTGGCCGTCGTTGAAGATGTCGGCCATGAAGGCCCAGAACACCGAGACCACGAAGAGGTTGAAGACGCTGAGCCAGATGTAGAAACCGTAGCCCAGCCAAATATTCCCGGCCTTCCAGCGGAAGAGCGCGTAGAAAATCAGCAGGTTCAGGGCGAAGAAGCGGTAGGCCATCGGGATGAAGCGTTTGCGTGGGAAGCGCGCCACCAGCGCCGCGAAAGCCGGGTTCACCAGCAGCATCGCCACCAGGGTGCCCGTCATGAGCCAGGGCAGCTTGTCGGCGCCCTTGGCGATGCCGAAGGCCTCCCGCAAGGGCCGCAGCAGGTAGAGGCTCAGCAGCAGGAAGAAGAAGTAGAGCCCCGATTCCAGTAGCGCCGGCGCCTCGCCCTCCTCCACAAGGAAGGTCCGGCGAAGGAAGGCTTGGAAGGGTTGTGGCGGCATCAGGAAATCCTTGCGGACCATCGGCCTCGATCATACATTGTTTAACGAGGTAAGACCTTTCCCTTGCACCCCAGCCCCGGGCGGTTGGTCCCGGTCCACGATCCAGCGCCTTCGGAGCCGCCATGACCCTCACGCGCCGCACCTTCCTGGAACTCACCGCGGCCGTCGCGGCGGCCTCCTCCGCGAGTGCCTTGGCAGGACGGATTCCCTCCGCCAAGCGTCCGAAGAAAATCCTGATCCTGGGCGGCACCGGCTTCCTGGGCCCCGCCACGGTGGACGCCGCCCTGGCCCGGGGCCATGAAGTCACCATCTTTCATCGGGGCAAAACGCGCCCCGGCTACTTCAATGGCAAGGTCACCGAGCTGAACGGCGACCGGGACCCGCTCAAGGGCGACGGGCTCAAGGCCCTGAAGGACGGAACCTGGGACGCTATTATCGACAACAGCGGCTACTACCCCCGGCTGGTGAAGGCGTCCGCAGAACTGCTGGCCTCCCATGCCAAGCAGTATCTCTACATCTCGAGCATCAGCTGCTACAAGGAGCCCAATCCCGAAAATGGCGACGAGGACGCGCCCCTGGCCACCCTTGCGGACCCCGCGGTGGAGACCATGGGCAAGGACTTCGCGAACTACGGCGGGCTCAAGGCGCTCTGCGAGCAGGCCGCCGAGAAAGCCATGCCCGGCCATGTGGCCATCATCCGCCCCGGCTACATCGTGGGCCCGGACGATCCCACCGGCCGCTTCACCTACTGGCCCGTGCGCTTCGACCGGGGCGGCGAGGTGGCGGTGCCCGGCAACCCTACGGATCCTTTGCAGATCATCGATGTGCGGGATCTGGCCGAATGGCTTGTGAAACTCGTGGAGGACGGCACCACCGGCCGCTTCAACGCCACCGGACCGGACCGCCGCATGGGTTGGGGCGAGGTGGTGAAGGCCTGCCAGAAGGCCGGCGCCACGCCCAGCACGCTCACCTGGATGAGCCCCGCCTTCCTGGCCAAGCAGGAGGGCCTGGAATTCCCCATCTGGGCCGCCTTCGAGGGGGAGACCCAGGGTTTCCACACCTGGCGCAACGCCCGGGCCCTCAAGGCCGGCCTGCGCTTCCGCCCCGTCGAAGCCACTGTGAAGGACACCCTCGCCTGGTTCAAGACCCAGGAGAAGGTGGAAAAGGGGCGCAACAAGCTGGCGGGCCCCACCGCCGAAGCCGAGGCCAAGCTGCTGGTCGCCTGGCACGAGAGCCGGAAGCCCAAGGTCGGCTGACCGAGGCCGCGGACGCTGGATTCATGGGGCTTTCCGTGCTGAACTGGAGCGTTCATCTCAGGAGGGATCCATGGCCAGGCAGCCCCATTTCCTTTCCATCAGCGACTACTCGGCGAAAGAGATCAAGCTGCTCTTGGATCTCGCCGACGAGATGAAAAATCACCCCAGGCGCTTTCGGAAATCCCTCAAGGGCCAGGTGCTGGCCATGATTTTCGAGAAGTCCAGCACCCGCACCCGCATGAGCTTCGAGACCGGCATGTACCAGCTGGGCGGCGCAGCCCAGTTCCTCTCCAGCCGCGACATCCAGATCGGCCGCGGCGAACCCATCTACGACACCGCCCGGGTCATGTCCCGCTTCGTGCAGGGCATCATGGCCCGCACCTTCGCCCACCAGACCGTCACGGACCTTGCGAAATACGGCTCCATCCCCGTCATCAACGGCCTCACGGACCTGGAGCATCCCTGCCAGATCATGGCGGACCTGCAGACCGTGCGGGAACACTTCGGCAAGCTCGGCGGCCTGAAGCTCACCTACATCGGCGACGGCAACAACATGGCCCATTCCTACATGCAGGGGACCGGCAAGACCGGCATGGATTGCACCATCATCACGCCCAAGGATCCGAAATATTCCTGCAATGCCGCGATCATCGAAGCGGCCATGGAGGACCACGCGGCGCAAGGCACTACATTGACCCTCACGGATGACGTCATGGCCGGCGTGAAGGGCTCCAGCGTGGTGGCCACGGACACCTGGGTGAGTATGGGCATGGAGGAGGAAAAGGCCGAGCGCATGGCCGCCTTCAAGGGCTTCACTGTGGACAACGCCGTGATGGAGGAGGCGGGCAAGGATGCCATCTTCATCCACTGCCTGCCGGCCTATCGAGGCTATGAAGTGCTGGAGGAGGTCATCGACGGGCCCCGCAGCCTCATCTACGACGAGGCCGAGAACCGCCTCCACGCCCAGAAGGCCATCATGCACTCGCTCATGGCCAACTAGAGCGGAGGCGCTACTGCACCAGCGTGCCCACCACTTCGCCCTGGACGGCCGCGATGAGGTTGCCCCTCTTCATCATGTCGAAAACGAGGATGGGCAGCTTGTTGTCCATGCAGAGGGCGATGGCCGCGGCATCCATGACCTGAAGGCCCTTTTCCAGGCACTCCTGGTGGCTCACCCGGTCGTACTTCACGGCCTTGGGATCCTTCTTCGGATCAGCGCTGTAGACGCCATCCACGTTGGTGGCCTTCATCACCACCTCGGCGTTGATTTCGGCGGCCCTCAGGGCGGCGGCGGTGTCGGTGCTGAAGTAGGGATTGCCGGTGCCGCTGCCGAAGATCACCACGCGCCCCTTCTCGAGGTGGCGCACGGCGCGCCGGCGCACATAGTTCTCGGCGATGCGGGGCATCTCCATGCCGCTGAGCACGCGGGTCTGCACCTGGTTGTGCTCCAGGGCGTCCTGCAGGGCCAGGGCATTGATCATGGTGGCCAGCATGCCCATGTGGTCGGCGGTGACGCGGTCCATGCCCTTGGTGGCGCCGGCCACGCCGCGGAAGATGTTGCCGCCGCCGATGACCAGGCCCACATCCACGTTGAGTTCGCGGATGGCCTTCACCTGCTCGGCGACCATCTGCACCACGTCCGGATCGATGCCCCCCTTCATCTCGCCCATGAGGGCTTCGCCGGAGAGCTTAAGGAGGATGCGCCTGTACTTCATGAGGGGCTCCGGAGAGGAGGCTGTGGGCTGTGGACGACGGGCAGCGGCTTGAAGTTCGGTGTTTCCCCACAGCCTACAGCCTATAGCCCGCAGCCCGCAAAAAGGGCGGCACGAAGGCCGCCCTTTTGGAAATGGAAAACGCGGCGGAACTACTTCGCGGCCACCTGGGCGGCCACTTCGGCGGCAAAGTCTTCATTGCGCTTCTGCAAGCCTTCGCCGAGGACGTACTTGGTGAAGCGGCGGATGCTGAGCTTCTCCCCGATTTCGGCGGTCTTCTGGGAGAGGTACTGCTGCACGGTGACGTCGCCGTTCATGATGAAGGGCTGCTCGAGCAGGCAGACTTCCTTGAAGATCGAATTCATCTTGCCTTCAACGATCTTCTCGACGATGTTGGCGGGCTTGCCAGTGGCCAGGGCCATTTCGGTGGCGATGCGCTTCTCGGTGTCCAAGAAGTCCTGGGTCACTTCTTCCTTGGTGACAAAGCGCGGCGCCGGATCGGCGGCGGCGATGTGCATGGCGATTTCCCGCACCATGCGCTGGAAGGCCTCGTTGCGGGCCACGAAGTCGGTCTCGGAATTCACTTCCACGATGACGCCCACGCGGCCACCGGGGTGGATATAGGACTCCACGATGCCTTCGCTGGCGATGCGGTCGGCCTTCTTGGCCGAAGCCGCGAGGCCCTTCTTGCGGAGGTACTCGATGGCGCCTTCCTGGTCGCCGTTGCTCTCTTCGAGGGCCTTCTTGCAATCCATCATGCCGATGCCGGTCTTCTCGCGAAGCTCTTTAACGTCTGTTGCGGTGAACGCCATGCTGTCTCCTGGTCTTTCAGATTCAGTGGTGGTGCGAGTGCGCCTGAAGCCTACTGGGCCTCCTGCTCCATTTTCTCGGCCATCATTTCCTTCATGGCCGTGCTGTCGCCCTTGTCCTGGAAGGACTGGCGCCCCTCAAGGATGGAGTCGGCGATGCGCTCGCTGAAGAGATGGATAGAGCGGAGGGCGTCGTCATTGGCGGGGATGACGTAATCGATCTTGTCGGGGTCGCAGTTGGTGTCCACCAAGGCCACGATCTTGAGGCCGATCTTGTTGGCTTCGGTCACGGCGATGTCCTCGCGGTGCGGATCGATGACGAAGATGACGTCCGGAAGGCTGCGCATGTCGCGGATGCCGGCGAAGGAGCCCACGAGCTTGTCCTTGTGGCGGGTCAGCGTGAGCAGTTCCTTCTTGCTCATGGCGGCGCTGCGCACGGGATCGGCGAGGATGCCTTCCATTTCGCGCAGCTTTTCCAGGGATTTCTTGATGGTGGAGAAGTTGGTGAGCATGCCGCCCAGCCAACGGTTGTTCACATAGAAGGCGCCGCAACGGCCGGCCTGCTCGGCGATGAGTTCCTGGGCCTGGGGCTTGGTGGCCACGAACAGGAAGCTCTTGCCCTCGGCGGCGGACTTCGTGAGGAAGTTCGCGGCGGTGTTCCAGAGGCGCAGGGTCTTCTGCAAATCGATGATGTAGATGCTGTTGCGGGCGCCGAAGATATAGGGCTTCATCTTCGGGTTCCAGCGCTTGGTCTGGTGGCCGAAATGAACCCCGGCTTCGAGCAGTTCTTTCATTTGGATGGCAGCCATGATGGCCTCCTCAATCGTTGCGCGGCCCAGCGATGAAGGGTGGGGCGCGGTTGGGGATGAAGGTCCGTCTTCACGGCGGAAGGGGACCCGAATCGGTTCCGGAAACCCGGAACCCGTGACACGCGAACGGGGAGAACAAGTCTCCCCGTCGGTTGTGAAAGACCTGAAAGGGTATTAAGCCGTCCTTGAAAGTTTTGAGTGCCAGAACGGATGAGTGGGACTGCATAAGGTGCCGTAACGGACCCACCAGGAAAGTGCTGGTTGGTCCAGAACGGCTCCTAACGCTTGCTGTACTGGAACCGGCGACGCGCGGCCTTCTGGCCAGGCTTCTTGCGCTCCTTCATGCGGGGGTCGCGGGTCAGAAGACCGGCGCCGCGCAGGAGGCTCTTGAGCTGCTCATTATAGATCAGCAGCGCCCGGGACACGCCCAGGCGGATCGCTGCGGCCTGGCCGGCGGAACCGCCACCCGTGACCGTGACGTGCAGGTCGAACTTGCCGTCCATATCGCTCAGGACCAGCGCCTGGTGGACCATCATGCGCAGCACGGCGTTGGGGAAGAAGTCCTCGAGGGTGCGGCCGTTGACGCTGATCTTGCCGGTGCCGGGGCGCATGAACACGCGGGAGGCAGCGGTCTTGCGCCGGCCCGTTCCGTAGTACTGGTTGATTGCCATGGTCATTCCTCGATTGAACGATTTTGAGCTTGAACTGCCCTGGGTCGAATTAGAGCTTGATCTGCATGGGTTCCGGGGACTGGGCGGCCTGTTGATGCTCCGGTCCCTCGTAGACCTTGAGCTTGCGGTACATAGCGCGGCCCAAGGGACCCTTGGGGAGCATGCCTTTCACGGCGGACTCGATGATGCGGCCCGGGAAGGTCTTCTGCATGACGTCGGCCCGGATTTCCTTCATGGAGCCCGGCTGGGTGGTCATGACGCGGCGGTAGATCTTCTGGGTGGTCTTCTTGCCCGTGAGCACGGCCTTGGCGGCGTTGATCACCACCACGTGGTCGCCGGTGTCCAGGAACGGGGTCCAGGTGGGCTTGTTCTTGCCAGACAGCACATCGGCGATGGCGGTGGACAGACGGCCCACGGTCAGGCCGCTGGCATCCACCAGGAACCACTTGCGCTTGATCTCTTGGCCCTTCGGGAAATAGGTGCTCATGGTAGTGCTCCAAATCGACAGTGCTTCCAGGCAAACCCGTCCATCGGCGGGAACGCAGAAAAATGAGATTATCGCTTGTAACAAAAGGGGTCAAGGAGAGATTTCACGGCGGGCGAGAGCCCCTCCGCAGCTCTGGCTCAGACCTATGCCCCACCGCCCAAATGGAGCAGTTCCTGGGCGATGCGGGAGGCCCCCATGCCATCCACCAGGGAGCGGCCATCCCGGCTTTGTTCGTTGCGGCTGTCCTGGCCTTCCGGGCCCAACCACTGCTCCAGGGCCCTGGCGGTGATATCAAGCTGCGCTTCTGGTCCGATGCCCAGGTCGAAACAGGCCGAGGACTGGGCCAGGTCCGCCAGGATGCGGTGCTGGCGCTCGTTCTGGCCCCAAGCGGTCACCGGGACTCCCAGACAGAGGGCTTCCGTCAACGTGACTCCGGCGCTGCACCAGAGTGCATCGAAATCCTGCAGGCGACGGGTCAGGTTCGGCAGGGTCTTGAGGACCGAACAGCCTGGGAATGGTTGGGCCTGGAAATCCGAGGGCGCAAGGATGGTGCAGGTGCCTCGCCAGCGGTCCTCTCGCACCAGTTGCTCCAGCACCGCGTAGGCCCTCTGGGCCAGGCCCGCACCATCGCTGCCCCCAAAGGTCACCAGCAGTTTGTGGACCGCCAGGGGTTGGAGGGGCTGCCGCTTGGGCCGCAGCTCCAGGGCCGTGGCGCCCACCACCGCGAAGCGGGTGCCCCGCAGCACCCGGCAGCTGCCGTGGGTGCCCTCGAAGGGGCGCACCTTCCGCCCGTCCAGGGTCTTCAGCGGATGGTCGGGGAATTCGACGCCTTCCAGGAAGGGCTGCAACAACAGATCCGCACCCTCGTGGGCATCGCCGTCGTCCTCCATCACGGCCACTTTCAGGGGACGCAGAGCTTCGATCTGAGCGTGGTCCAGATCCCACAAGTCCAGAAGCGCCACCTTGGCCCGGGCCTTCAACGCTTCGGGCAAAGGTGCCGCCGAAGTCTCGCCCAGGTCCAGCACTTCACAAGGCAGCGTCGCGCCGGTGAAGGGATGCCTGCCCGTCCCCAGGCCCCGGGCCCGTTCGTCTCCGGAAACAGCAAGGGTCGCGCTGCCCCCCAGGTCCCGCCAAGCCTCCTCGATGGCCAGGGCGCGGGCCACATGCCCAAGGCCCAGCCTCAGATCGGCGTGGACTCGGAGGATGAGGTGAGGCTGCATGGGTTCCAAAAGGGTTTCCAAGAGTCTAGCCAATTGGCGTGATCCGGGAAGGGGCTTCGAATGGGTAAGGTGTCTAATTTAACCCGGAGCCCCCCATGACTGACGCACCTGATTGGAACACCCCGGCCACTCCGGCACCCGCCGCTGCCCTTGCCGAGGCCCCCGGAGCCCGGACTGCCCGGATCTGCGGCATTGCCGCCATCGCCTGCGCCCTGACCTGCGTGGCCATCCCCCTCGCCATCATCCTGGGCATCCTGGCCCTCGTGAAGGCCAATAAGGCCAGGACCCTGGCCCGGCAATACCCCGAAACCTATGGCCTGCCCACCAGCGGCGGCCTGATCCTCGGCATCGTGGGCCTCGCCCTGCCGGTGGTCATGCTCCCCTTCGCGGGCATCGTCAGCGCCATTGCCATTCCCGCGCTGCTCAGCCAGCGGAACCAGGCCCGGGACAAGGCCATGGAGATTCAATGGGCCCAGGTCCGCTCCAGGGCAGAAGCCATCGCCCTGGAGGCGGGCGCTACTGGCGCTCCCCGGCTTTCGGCGGAAGGGGCGATCAATCTCCTGCTGTCGGACGCCTCGCTGAAGGCCATGAAAAATGTCCACAATCCTGCGGATGCGGTGCTCATCCGGGGCACGCAGCCCCGTCCCGGCACCATCGCCCTCAGCCCGGCGCGGGAGTCGGGCAGCGGTGGGACCACCACGGAGTCGGTGGTCCTGCGGGCCTTCTTCGGGCCTGCCAACTCACCGATCACTCGCGATGAGAAGGTCGACCTATGGACCGTAGCACCCGGGTCCAGCTTCACGGAGGGTGTCAACCGTTAATGGGCGCTCACCGCGGAGCAGATCCATCCGGCCGCCCTCACGGGTAGGGATGCCCTGCATTGAAGCCAGGCCGGGGCTCCGTCAGCACGGGCGCCTCGGCCATGGGCCAGCCGTCCTGGAAGTAGGCTTCCTTGTAGCGCACATAGCGGGACCAGATGCTGGCAACAAGCTGCTGCTGGTCCTCGCTGAGATCCTTCTTCACCATGGCAGGCCAACCCGCCACGAGGGTGTGGGGCGGCGCCTGGAAGCCTTCGCGCACCAGCGAACCCGCCGCCACCAGGCAGCCTTCGCCGATCACCGCGCCATCCATGATGGTGGTGCTCATGCCCACCAGGACGCCGTTATGCAAGCTGCAGCCGTGCAGCATCACGTTGTGGGCGATGCTCACTTCGTCGCCGATGAGCGTCGGCCACTTACCATTGGTGACATGGATGCAGCTCATGTCCTGGATATTGGTGCGGGCGCCAATGCGCACATAGTTCACGTCGCCCCGCACCACACAGTTGAACCAGATGGAGCTGTCGTCGCCGAGTTCCACGTCCCCGAGCACCAGCGCGTTGTCCGCGATGAAATTCCGGGAGCCTAGTTTCGGGGCCATGCCTTGGAAAGGTCGGATCATATGGAGCCTCGGGGCCCAGTATGATCGGCCCATGACCTTCGCGCTCCTGGCGGCTGATGCGTTTCCCACCACCCTGGGCCTGCTGGCGCTCTTATGGCTGGCGGCCAAGCTGGGCGGCGAACTCGCGCTCCGCCTGAAGCTGCCTTCGGTGGCGGGCGAGCTGGCCATGGGCCTGGTGCTGTCGGCGCTGCATCGCACCTCCGCCCCCTTCCCTGACGTGGCCGCCAATGGTGCCGCGGACCTGCTGGCGAACCTCGGGATCGTGGTGCTGATGTTCGCGGTGGGCCTGGAAAGCATGGTGCCCCAGATGCTGAAGAGCGGCGGCGCTTCCCTGCGAGTGGCGGTGATCGGCGTGGTGGCGCCCATGACCCTGGGCCTCGGGGGCGCAGCCCTGCTGTTGCCGCAGGGCACCCCCTTCAGCGTGGAGCTCTTCATCGGCGCCTGCCTCTGCGCCACTAGCATCGGCATCAGCGCCCAGGTGCTGCGGGAGCAGGGTGCGGCGAAATCCGCGGAAGGACGGATCGTCGTGGGGGCCGCGGTCATCGACGACATCCTGGGACTGCTGGTGCTGGTGCTGGTGTCAGCGCTGGTCGCCACCAACGGGACCGGGCTTCCCTGGGCGGCACTCCTTCGCACCCTGGCCTTGGCGCTGGGCTTCCTGGCGGTGGCCCTGACCCTCGGCCGCTTCACCACCCCACACCTGTTCCGGCTCGCCGACCGCTTCCGCAGCGAGCAGGTGCTGCTGCCCCTGGCCCTGGGTTTCGCCTTCCTCATGGCCTACCTCGGCAGCCTCGCGGGCCTCGCCAGCATCGTGGGCGCTTATGCGGCAGGGCTGATCCTCGAGCCTGCGCATGTGAAGGTGCTTGAGGAACGCGAACTCCATAGTCTGGAAGATCTGGTGCATCCCCTCGTATCGGTGCTGGCGCCGCTCTTCTTCGTGCTCATGGGCGCCAAAGTGGACGCGGGCGCATTCTTCCAACCGAAGACACTATTGTTTGCTCTCGTGCTCGCGTCGCTGGGCGTGCTGGGGAAGTGGATCGCGGGGTACGGCGGCGGCAAAAAACTGAACGCTTCCATCATCGGCTGGGGCATGGTGCCCCGGGGCGAGGTGGGCCTCATCTTTGTGGCAGCGGGCGCGCGCCTGAGCCTAGGCGGCCAACCGCTGCTCAGCCCCGACATCCAGGCCGCGGTCATCGGCGCCATCCTGCTCACCACCCTGGCGGGGCCCATCGGGTTGGCGCGGGCGCTGCGGAACTCCGCATGATTCAGCGCGCAGCGAAGCGGTCCGTCGCGGCCACCAGCGCTTTGGAGATGCCCGGCTCCGTGGCGCTGTGGCCGGAATCCGGCACGATGACGAGCTCGGCCGCGGGCCAGGCCTTGGCAAGGTCCCAGGCGTTCCGCATGGGGCACACCATGTCGTAGCGGCCCTGGACGATGACGCAGGGCAGGTGGCGGATGGCCTGCACGCCCGCCAGCAGCTGGTTTCCGTGCTCCAGGAAGCCCTTGTTCACGAAGTAGTGGCACTCGATCCGCGCGAAGGCCAGTGCGCTGTCCTCCTCCCCATAGCTCGCTGCGAAGGCCGCGTCGGGCAGCAGTTTACTGGTGGCTCCCTCCCAGATGCTCCAGGCTTGGGCGGCGGGCAGATTGACCGCCGGATCTTCGCTGAACAAACGCTTGGCGTAGGCCGTCACCGGGTCGTGGCGCTCCTCCGCTGGGATGGCGGCCAGGTAGTTCTCCCAGGCGTCAGGGAAGACATCGGAAACCCCGCCGCCCCGATAGAACCAGTCGATCTCGGCATCGCGCACCATGAAGATGCCTCGGAGCACCAATTCCGACACTGAATCGGGAAATTTCTGGGCATAGGCCAAGGCCAGCGTCGAGCCCCAGGAACCGCCGAAGAGCTGCCAGCGGGGAATGGCCAGATGTCCGCGCAACCGCTCGATGTCCGCCACCAAGTCCCAAGTCGTGTTCTCCCGGATCTCCGCGTAGGGTGTGCTTTGGCCGCAGCCCCGCTGGTCCATGAGGATGATGCGATACCGCTCGGGATCGAAGTAGCGGCGGTGCTTGGGCCCCGTGCCGCCGCCGGGTCCGCCATGGAGGAACACCACCGGCTTGCCATCGGGATTGCCGCTCTCCTCGTAATAGAGCTCGTGCAGGTCCGAGACCCTGAGGCGACCCGTGGCGTAGGGCTCGATGGGCGGGTACAGCCAGTTCAGGGGATCTTTGCGCAGGGCCACGGGAACTCCATCACACAAACGTGGAAAGGATGCCATTGCTGAGCAGCATGCCGCGCTCCGAAAGGCGCAGGATGCCGTCCTCCCGGATCACCAGTCCCCCCCGCTCGAAGGGCGCCAGCTGGACTTCCCAGGCATCCACGAGTGGCGCCAGGTTCCGGGCTTCGGCTCGCGCCCGGAGGGACGGCCAATGCACGCCCCGGTGCAGGCGCAGGCCCAGCAAGGGGATTTCCGCCAGCTCCTCCGCGGCGTCCAGTTCCTGCAGTTCCACGCCGGCGCGGCCCTCGGCCCAGGCGGGGATATTGCCTTCCTCGGTCCAGCGGAAGGCGCCCAGCTGCGAGGCTGCGCTGGGGCCGAGGCCCAGGTAGGGGCGCCGTTCCCAGTAGCGGGAGTTGTGCTTCGATTCGGCGCCGGGCCGCGCGTAATTGCTGATCTCGTAGGGCGCGAGGCCCAGCTTCGGCAGTTCCACCTGGAGTGCCTCGAAGACCGTGGCCACCGCGTCTTCGGAAGGCAATGCCAGGCGCCCGGCCTCCACATCCGCCTTCAAGGGGCAGTTCTTGTCGAGGTCCAGCAGGTAGATGCTCAGGTGCTCCAGGCCCGTGGCGGCCATGGCGCGGGCATCGTCCAGCACCCGGCCCAAATCCTGGCCAGGGATGCCGACCATCAGATCTCCGCTGCGCCGCTGGAACCCAGCAATCCGGGCCAGTTCCAGCGCCTCCATGGCCGTGGCACCGTCATGGATGCGGCCGAGCCGCCGCAGCAACCCATCATCGAGGGTCTGCACGCCGAGGCTGATGCGGTCCCAACCCAGGCGCCGCGCCCCCTGGAGCCAGGCCAGGTCCACCGTCCCGGGATTGGCTTCCAGGGTGGCTTCCACGAGCGGTGTGAGATCGAAGGCCTCCCGTACGGCTTCCGTGAGGGCGGCCAGTTCCTCCAGGCTCAGCAACGAGGGGGTGCCGCCGCCCAGGTAGAGCGTGTCCACCCTGGGGCGGGCCAGGGCCGCGCCCCAGGTTCGCACTTCGGCCGTCAGCCTCGCCACGGTGGCGGGTTGCAGGGATTCGTCACGGGTGGTGACAAAGGAGCAGTAGGTGCAGCGGTCCTTGCAAAAGGGCAGGTGCAGATAGAGGCCCATGGGTGCTGCCTGGGCCGCGGCTCGGAACAGCCCCAGATGGGGAGCCAGCGCCCCGTTCAGGGGTCCACCACCATCTGCCGCAGCCACTCCTTCATGCCACTGGCCTCGCGCACGAATTTCCAGGGCGGGGACAAAGGGCTGGTGCCCTCCTCCAGGGCCCGCAGCCGGCCATCCATTTCCAGTCTATGGTCCGGCGAAAGCGATTTCCCCCCACCGAGGTTGAGCTGGAGCAGCATCAGATTTCCGGTCAGCCGTTGGGCCTGGGCCCGGTAGACGAAGCGCGCCAAGGTCACCTGGGCCGCCACCAGCCCCAGCACGGTGAAGGCGGCCATGAACCTGAGTTTTGAAGCGCCCTTGCGGCCTGACGCCAGAAACCAGCCCAGCAGGAGCAGGAGCAGCAGGGACGCGAAGGGAAAGGCCGGGAGCACCCACAGGCCATTGCCCCAGAAACTGTCCTGGAAGATGCTGTCCGCCGCGGCCTCCAGGGCGAGTCGGTCCCCTTTCTCCCGGGCCGTGCCCAGGTTCTGGGCCAGCAGTTCCCAAAAGCCGCGCTGGGATTCCGTGAGGGGCTGGTTGGGAGGGGTGGTCACCTGCACGGGACCGGGTTTGGGCGCGGGCTTCGGGGCTTCGTGGGCCTTGGTGTTCTGTTCAGGGGGAAGGCCCAGCACCGTGGCGCCCGAGGGCGGCGGCGTGGTGGTGATGTAGAGCCTTCCCTTCGAGTCCTTCCAGCGGTAGATCTGCGGTTGGGCGGGGCCCTGGGCCCGCAGGGCCGCGGCGAAGGCCAGCAGCCCGAGGATTAGATATCGACGGAAGGGGATCATTCGAAATGTTCGTCCAGCAGTTCGCACCAGAAGTGATACACCATCTGATGCACTTCCTGGATCCGCGCGGTGACCGTGGCGGGAACCACCAGGGCGTCATCCACCAGATCCTTGAGGGCGCCGCCATCCCGGCCCAGCAGGCCGAGGGTCCGCACTCCCAGCGGCTTCGCGGCTTCCACCGCGCGGAGGATGTTGGCGCTGTTGCCCGAGGTGGAAATGCCGATGAGCAGGTCGCCGGGGCGGGCCAGGGCTTCGACCTGGCGGGAGAACACGAACTCGAAGCCATAGTCGTTACCGATGGCCGTGAGAGCCGAAGTGTCGGTGGTGAGGGCGATGCCAGCCAGGGCCCGGCGCTCCTTCAGGTAACGGCCGGAAAGCTCCGCGGCCAAATGCTGGGCATCCGCGGCGCTGCCGCCATTGCCACAGACCAGGATCTTGCAGCCCCGCTTCAACCGCTCGGCCATGTCCACGGATTGGGCCAATAAATGGTCCACTTCGGCCTCGAAGAAGCGCTGCTTCAGCGAGGCGGCGTCCTGGACATGCTGCAAAAGGCGGGATCGCATGGGCAGGATTGTGGCAGCTTTCTGGGGATGCTTTCGTATGATGATTGGATTCTATCCTTGGAAACCCCGACGCCATGCTTGAATTCCTGGCTTTCAAACATCCCATGCTGGTCCACCTGCCGGTGGGCGCGGCGATCCTGCTCCCCCTGGCACTGGTTGCAGCCCAGCGCCCCGGCCGCGGCATCAAGCCCTGGTGGGTGACCTGCCGCTACCTCACCCTTATTGGCTTCTTCGGCACGGTTGTGGCCATGGCCAGCGGCTGGCTCTGGGCCCGGAGTCTCGGCCTTATTCCGCCGGGCCGGCTCTGGGCGCCGCATCTTGCGAACCCCACCGCGGACCAGTGGCTCCAGGTGGCGTTCTGGAAGCACCAGGTGGCCGCGCTCGCATCCTTGGTCCTGGGCCTGAGCACGCTCTTTGCCGCGAACCGACGACGGCTGGAACACCAGGGGCTGGGTCTCCTGCCGCTGCTGGCTGGCTTCCTCTGGTGCGGCGCTTCGCTCACCGCGGGGTATTACGGCGGCCGTATGGCCCATCCGCTCGTCACCTCCTCCCTCTCAACAAGTCCCGTCCCTGCCGTTGCGGAAGCCGTGGACCCCGAAGCCGAGTTCCCCGTGCGCGCGCTGGATTACGGCAGCCTGGAACCCATCCAGGCCGAGCCCGTGCGCTCCACAACCCACGGCAACCGCTGGATCCGGGTGTGGGTCACGCCTTCGGGCGCCGATGCCTATCGGGAGGGAAAGCCGCTGCCGCCGGGCGCCTACGCGGTCATGAGCAGCCTCGAAGACCGTTGGGGCCGCCCGAGTTTCGAGAGCGGTCCGCTGTACATGCTCGAGACCCTTGCGGACGGAAAGCCGAGCCTGACCTACTACTGGCCCCGGGTGCCGGAACCCAAGCGCGGTGAAACTGGCGGGCAGGCCTCAGCCTACTGGAAGGGCAGGAACCCCAACCTGGAGACCTGCATGGGCTGCCACGTAAAGGGCCAAGCCCCCCTGGACGAGCGCAGCAGCTGGAAGACCCCTCGCCGTGCAAAACCCGGAACCGATGCCTCCGGCAACGCGCCCACCGAGTAGCGGAGAGCCTTTAGTTGTGGGTCTCGGGTTGTGGGCCTTGAGCCATGTGGATTGAGAAAATTCCAAGGCCCCGGCCCGCACATGACGGATGGTTTCACGTCCTTAATTCGCGTCATTCGCGGCTTCAAAGTTTTTGAACGAACCTCGACATCACTCTTCGCCCAGCAGCACTTCTCTGGGTTTCCCCGCGCCGCGGTCGGAGCCCACGATGCCCTCTTCCTCCATGCGGTCGATGATACGGGCAGCACGGCCATAGCCGATGTTCAGCTTGCGTTGAAGCAGGCTGGTGCTGGCCTTGCGCTCCCGGCGCACCACGGCCACGGCGCGGACGTAGATGTCCCCATCCCCATCCACTGGGGCTTCGCCCTCAGCATTGACCGCGTCCTCCTCGGTCTCCATGGCCTGGATCAGCGCCTGGTTGTAATCCGGACGGCCGCGATCCTTCAGCCAGGTCACGAGGCCGAGGGTCTCGTCCTCCGTCAGGAAGGGCGCGTGGATGCGCCGCGGGCGGGCACTGCCCGGGGCCAGGAAGAGCGCGTCGCCCTTGCCCAGCAGCTGCTCGCCGCCGCTGCTGTCGAGGATGGTGCGCGAATCGATCTTGGTGTTCACCCGGTAGCTGAGACGGGAAGGCAGGTTGGCCTTGATGACACCCGTCACGATGTCCACCGAGGGCCGCTGGGTCGCCAGCACCAGGTGGATGCCCACCGCCCGGGCCTTCTGGGCGATGCGTGCGATGCTGTCCTCCACTTCGCTGCGGGCCACCATCATGAGGTCCGCCAGTTCGTCGATGACCACCACCACAAAGGGCAGCGGCTCCAGGGTGGAGGGCCGGTCCAGCCACCGGGGATTCGGCGTGCGGTCCCCGAGGTCGATGAGGCCTCCCTGCTCGTTGATCTTGGCGTTGAACTGCTCGAGATTCCGCACGCTCAGCATGGCCAGGCGCCGGTAGCGGTCCTCCATCTGGGCCACCACCCATTTGAGCACGCGGCCGGCCTCTTTCATGTCCGTCACCACCGGCGCCCACAGGTGCGGGATGTCCTCGTAGACCCCCAGCTCCACCATTTTGGGGTCCACGAGAATCAGTTTCACCTCGGAAGGCAACGCGCGCATCAGGATCGAGCAGATCATCGCGTTGACGCCCACGCTCTTGCCGCTGCCGGTGCTGCCGCCAATGAGCAGGTGCGGCATGCGCGCCAGATCCGCGACGATGGGATGACCGGCGATGTCCTTGCCCATGGCCAGCGTCAGCAGAGAGCCGCCGTCCTTGCTGCGGGGGTCCCGGAAGGCCGGGGAATCCAGCACCTCGCGGAACGTGATGACCTCGCGGTGCGCGTTCGGGACCTCGATGCCCACGAGGTTCTTGCCAGGGATGCGATCGATGCGGACGGCTTCGGCCCTCAGCGCCAGGGCCAGGTCCTCTTCCATGCCGAGCACCTTGGCGAGGGGCACGCCAGGGTCCGGCTGGAACTCGTAGACCGTCACCACCGGGCCCGGCTGGAGGCCCACCATGAGGCCCTTCACTTTGAACTCGCCCAGCTTCTGGCCGATGAGATCGCGGGTGGCCTCCAGCTCGCGCGGATCGAGTTTCTGGTGCATCGCGGGCGGATCGAAGAGCCGGCGCGGCGGCAGTTCCACGCGGTCCGCAATGGATTCAGGGACGTTCTTGGCTGGACCCGACACTCGCATGGAGTGCAGTGTGGGCATGGGCTCCGGCAGCGGCTTCGAGGGGGTCGGTTCCATCATGGGCAAGGGTTGCTGCTCGGAGACCCGGCCGTACTTGTCGGTGACCATGCGGGGCTGCATCAGGGGCTTCCTGGTCGGCGGGGGGGGCGGCAGACCCCGCAATAGAGCGGGTCGCACGGGCTGGCTGAGACGTTCGGACGGCTGCACCGTCAGCAGATCCGTAGGTGTAAGATCCAGGCCGTCCATATTCACCGAATGGATGATGGGATAGGCCAGTTCAGCGGGGATCTGGGGATGCTGGCGGCGGAACTCAGCGGACTCCCGCTCTGCCCGCGAAAGGGACGCGGATTGTTCCTCCAACAGCCGCTGCTGCTCGGCGATGTAGGCCAGCTGCTGGGCGTCGGTGGCATCGAAATCCGGCATGTCCGTCATGCCTTCGGTCTTCAGGAAGGGGCGCTTCACCATGCCGATGAAGCCGCGCACGCCGGTGTGCATTCCGCGGGCGCCCTTCATGGGCAGCGGTTTCAGCAGGGGCCAGGCTTTCTCGCCCATCCAACGGGCCAGGAGCGCAGCCACCGCGCGGGTGAGCACCGGGGCCAGGATCAGTGCCGACAGCAGGAAGAGCAGAACCAGGACAATGGGCAGGGCCCAGCCCAGCAGGCGTTGGAGCGGCGGGAAAAGCGAGGCCCCAAGCCAGCCGCCCCAGCGCAGATCCATTGGGCTCTGGCCGTCGCCGAGGGGATATTTGCGGATCCCCAGAGCCCCGAATGAGGTCCACACCACGAAGGCCAGGGAGAGCCAGGCCAGTCGCGGTGCGAAGCGGGCCAGCCATTTGGCGTCCACGTCATCGGTAGCCGGAACCCAGCATTCCCAAAGGATATAGAGAGGGACCAGGCTGGAGCCGTAGCCCACGAAGGTCATCAAGGTGCCCGCCAGGATGGCGCCCAGCGTGCCGCAGAGGTTATGCAGCGGCTGGCCTAGGTTGCCCGAGATGAAGGGCATCGGATCATTCGGGTGGTAGCTCAGCAGGGACAGCAGCAGGATCAGCGCGAACACCGATGCCACCGCCTTCGCCACGATCGGACCCAGACCCTTCAATCGATCTCCATGAGTACTTCATCGAGTGTATCTGAGCCCGCCGGCCTTGGGCGCAGGCGGTGTGCGCGTGGCCAGAACCGGGGCGCAGGCAACGCATCGCCGGCCTATTTCCTCAGCGTGGCCCGGCCGGGGGCGCCGCCCCCTCTCTGCTCCACAAGAGCCAGGCGTGCGGCGGGGTTCCATTCAGGTTTGCGCAGTTCCCGGAGGTAGTGCCCGATGGTCACGAACTGCCAGCCTTCCCGCTGGGCCCGGTCCATGAACGCGCCCAGGTTCTTCGACGGGCGGTCGGTTTCCTGGCGTCCGCTGCCCAAGTGCATCAGCACGATGAGGCCGTCGGCATCGCGCTTGGCCAAGCGGGTGTGGAGTCGCGCCAGCACCGCGTCGCCACTGCGGTAGATGCGCGTCTCATTGGGCGTGGCCCAGTCCAGAGTGTCGGCGCCCTCGCTCCAACCCACATGGCGGAAGCCGATCTCTTCGGCCCACTCCCGCAGCTCCCGGGTCTGTTCGCCGTAGGGGGCGCGCCAGTAGGGGTCCATGGGCCGGCCGAGCACCTGGAACAGCGCGTGGTCCGCTGCCAGCAGCTCGCCCTGGAAACGCTCCTTGGTCCACCGGGCGTCGCGTTTCATCCCCGGCGCGAAGTGCGGGTGGTTCATGGTGTGGTTGCCCAGTTCGTGGCCCTCCCGGGCCATGCGCAGCACCAGGGCGGGGAATTTCTGGATGAAGGCGCCGGTGAGGAAGATCGTAGTGCGGATGCCCCGAGCCCTCAGGGTGTCAAGGATCTCCACCGCCGATTCATCCGAAGAGCCGCCGTCAAAACTCAAGACCATGCGGCGCTGGCCCTGCTGGATGGCCTTGGGCCCGCGCACCAGGTTGAAGGCTTCGCCTGCCCCGGACCAGGGCGAGGCTCCAGTAGCGGCTGGGGGCGTCACCGGCAGTGGCACGGGTTGCGGCCAAGGCCCAGAGCCCGCCCTTGAATTCGGTTCGATGATTGCCTTGGGTTCCACCGGAAGGGCCATGGCGCGGCGGCGGGAGTGCGGAGCCAGCTCAGCCCTCATCACTGGCACGATCACCGGCACGATCACCGGCACGATCACCGGCGCAGTGCCAGCGGGTGCGGAGGAGATCCTGGAAGACGCTGGCGCAGGTTCGAAGTCAGCGGGAGCGGAGGGGGGCGGTGGCGCGGAAGTGGCTGCGAGCTGGCGGCGCAAGACCTCCAGCGGGTCGTCCGATGGGATCGCGGCGGTCAAGGGGGCCCGGCGGGCAGGCCGTGTGACTCGGTACTCGGCCAGGCGCGGTGCAGCGCCGAAGCGCCACCGCGCCAAGAGACGCCCCTCGGCCGTCCGGAGTTGTGCCACCTCGCCCGAGGGCGGCCGGTACAATTCCCAGCGCACAGGCCCGAAATCGGCGTGATGGCGCTCGCGGATGCTGGGGCCCTCCAGCACCAAATCCGTGGGCCGGTCCACTTCGCCCCGCACCACCAAAACACCATTCAGGATTTCGCAGGACCAGTCCTGCAAGGGCGCAGGCGCCACGGCGGCGGCTGATGGCACTTCCTTGTGCCCACAGGCCGTGAGGCCCAGCAGAACGAACGGGAGGACCTTCCTGAGTTTCAAGCCTCACCTGCCCCGGGCCCAACCTGGGCCCAGTAGTTGGCCTTCTCGCGGATACGCACCGACACCGCATCGACGCCATCGGCCCGCAGCCGCTCGAAGGCCCACTGCGCCAGCAGCTCTGCCGTGGGATTGCGGCCCGCGAGCCAGGGCTGAGTATTGAGCAGCGTGTAGTCGATGGCGGAAACCCAAGTGCCCAATGAGGACGCAAAGACCGCCTCCTGGGGCTCAAGGACGCGCGCCGTGGCCGCGACTTCCCAGTTATGACCATGCCGCGCTTCCACGAATCCCGGCAGGTCATGGAAATGATCCGCCACAAAAGGCAGGCGCAAGGTGAGCAGAAAGGAATCCACGTCCCCAGTCTATGCGTCTCGGCACTTTTCGCCCAACAATCCTCGCGGCTCCCGAGGGAGCCCTGTGGCGCCAAGACAGGGCGATCGCGCCATGGAGGAAATCGAGCGAAACGCTCGCTATTCATGCAAGCTCTTCCTTCAGCGCCGCCAAATACTCCAGGAGGGCCCGCTGCCGGCCCACAGCCAGTTCCCGGGCGGTGGCGGTGTTCATGGCCGCAGCCAGCTTCAGCAGCTTCCGTTCGAAATGGTCCAGGCTGTAGGCCTTGTCATCCAGGTCGCGCGTTGCGGCCCAGGGGTCGCTGGAATGCCAGAGCGCCGCGCCGAAACTGGCGCCGGTGGCGAACACCCGCGCCAGGCCAATGGCGCCGATGGCTTCCAGGCGGTCCGCGTCCTGGACCACCCGCGCTTCCAGGCTCGCTGCGACGCCGCCGCCGGTGAAACTGTGGGTCAGCACGCAGGCTGCGATGCGGTTGGCCTTCGCCTCTAGCGCCGGAAGGCCGGAACAGAGCGCGGGCACCCGTTCGGCGCTCATCTCCGCGGTGCGCGGCGAATCCGGATGGTTCTTGGGCACCCACACCAGATCGTGGAGCAAGGCCGCGGCCACGGTCACCTCACCGTCTGCCGACTCGGCCATGGCGATGCGGTGGGCCAGCCGCGCCACCCGCAGGCTATGGGATAGGTCGTGGGCTGAATCACGCGCCACTCCCTCAGCCTCCAATTGATCCCTGAAGCTGGCCAGTAGCGGCTCGAACCAGGGGTAGGCGCGCAGATGCGAAAGATCCATCCCAAAAGTTTACTTGATGCCGGCCACCGCCGAAGCTGACCCCGCGATCCGTCGCGGGCGTCCAATTGACAGACCCGCTCTTGATATCCGGTTTCGCATGGCAGGGTTTGGAAGCATGCAGATGCTTGCAGGCTTCAGGGCGAGACAGCGGGAACGTCTGGCGGCTTCGGGCATCCTAGTGGAAGGAGTTCTGATGCCGCCCCGATCCTGGTCCAACGTCCTGATGTCCCTCCTGATATCCCTCCTGGCCTCCGTGGTGGCCTTTGCCCAGGGCGCCAACGGCTTCGACCCGGTAAAGAGCATCGGCATCCGTCTGCACTCGGGGCGGGTAGTGTTGACGGTGCCTCCGGGCGCCCACCTGAAGGCCGCCTTCATGAAGGTGACCCTCAAGGAGGGCACACCCGGCAAATTGGCGGTGGGTCCGCTGCCCCCCACCGTGGACAAGGATGAGCTGGGGGACGGGATCTGGCACGATACCGTGGCCATCCCCGTGAAGGGCGAAGGCCTCGGAGGGAACCTCGACCTGCGGGTGAAGTACCAGCCCTGCACCGAAGGCGCGGGCGGCCTCTGCTACGCGCCCACCACCCAGACCTTGACCGTCAGTGCCGCGGACATCCCGGTGTTGAAAGCAGAAGTGCTCACGGCCGGGACGGCGCCTGCCATCGCGGAACCGACCTCGAATCCCACTCCAGCGACGATGTCAGCGCCGGTTCCAACTCCCGAAGCCGATCAAAGCCTCTTCTGGGCATTGCTTGTGGCCTTCGGCTGGGGCCTGGTGGCGGCCTTTTCCCCATGCGTCTATCCCATGATTCCCATCACCCTGGCCATCGTCGGAGCCAAAGGCGGAAGCCGTTTCAGAGGGCTCATTTTGTCCCTGGTGCTGGTTCTTGGCATGGCCGTCACCTACATGATTTTGGCAGTAGCGGTCGCCAAGATCGGGGGGCAGTTCGGGGCCTCTGCCCAAAAACCGGCTTTCCTAGTGCCGGTTGCTCTGTTGTTCGCG